>JAGWXC010000026.1 GCA_018970045.1 Planctomycetota bacterium
GGCACCGCTCACCCGGCTCGCACCCACGGTGGTGGTGGTGCTCATCGGCACGAACAACCTTGGCCACCAGCATGATGATGCCCAGGGCACGCTCGCCGGCGTGACCGCGGTGGTGCGCACGATCCGGACGCAAGTGCCTGAGGCGACGCTTGCGCTCATGGCGGTCTTCCCGCGTGGCGAGCGGATGAACGCCATGCGTGGCGACCTGCTGCAGATCAACCAGGCGCTGCAGGCAGCCTTCAAGGACGACCAGAAGGTGCGGTGGATCGATTGCGGGGCGCGCTTCGTGAAGGCCGACGGCTCGATCGATGCCAGCCTGATGCCCGACGCGCTGCACCTGTCGCCGGCTGGCTACGCGATCTGGGCCGAAGCGCTGGCCCCCGTGCTGCCCGCTCCGGCGCGACCATGATTGGGCATGAGCAGGCGTGCCTCTGCAGAGGCAAGCACTCGCAAGCCCGCTCATGCACGCTCATCCATGCGCAAGCGCGCTCATGCACGCGCATGCACGACAACGGGGCGCCCTGACGAGCGCCCCGCGGGGTGGATCCTGATGAGGCGGCGCACGGCGCCGCAATGCACGCGACTCAGGCGCTGAAGCTGCTGCCGCAGCCGCAGGTCGAGGTCGAGTTGGGGTTGTTGAAGACGAAGCCGCGGCCCATCAACTCATCCTTGAAGTCGATCGTGGTGCCGTTGAGGTAGAGGTAGCTCTTGGGGTCGCAGATCACCTTCACCGTGAACGCGGGGGCCTCGGCCGTGGCGACGCCGCCGCCCTCGGCGCCCTTGGCGCGGCGCGTGTAGGTGAATGCCCACTCCTCGTCGGTCTCCTTCTGGACTTCGGTGAGGTCGAGCAGGTAGGTGAAGCCGGAGCAACCCCCGCCCTTCACGCCCACGCGCAGGCGGATCTTCTCGCGGTCGAGCCCCTGCTGGTCGATGATGGCGTCGATTTCACGGGCGGCGGTTTCGGTGACGTGCACTGGCATGGTTGGTTCCTCGTGAGTGATACGGGCCCGGGGGCGCGTGGTTCAGTGGGCGTGGGCCTCTGCGGCGACGGCGATGCCGTTCTTCTTCTTCCAGTCCTCGATCGCGGCGCGGATCGAATCCTCGGCGAGCACGCTGCAGTGGATCTTGACCGGCGGGAGCGCGAGCTCCTCGACGATCTGGGTGTTCTTGATCTGCAGGGCCTCGTCGACCGTGCGTCCCTTGACCCACTCGGTGGCCAGGCTGCTGCTGGCGATCGCGCTGCCGCAGCCGAAGCACTTGAACTTGGCGTCCTCGATGACGCCATCGGCGGTCACCTTGAGCTGGAGTTGCATCACGTCACCGCACTCGGGCGCGCCGACGATGCCCACGCCGATGTCGGTGCGGGTCTTGACGTCGGAGCTGGCGCCGAACGAGCCGACGTTGCGTGGGTTCTGGTAGTGGTCGACGACCTTTTCGCTGTATGCCATGGTGGGTTCCTCGTGTGCTGTGGTTGATCGGATTGGTGCGGCGACTCAGTGGTGCTGCCACTCGATGGTGCTCAGGTCGACGCCCTCCTTGTAGAGGTCGTAGAGCGGGCTGAGCTTGCGCAGGTGCTCGACGGCCTTCGAGATCGACTCGATGGCGTAGTCGACCTCCTCCTCGGTCGTCCAGCGGCCGAAGGAGAGACGGAGGCTGCTGTGCGCGAGTTCGTCGCCCACGCCGAGACCCTTGAGCACGTAGCTCGGTTCAAGGCTCGCACTCGTGCAGGCGCTGCCCGACGAGCAGGCGATGTCCTTGATGCCCATCATCAGGCTCTCGCCCTCGACGAAGCCGAAGCTGATGTTGGCGATGTGCGGCAGGCGGCGATCGCGGTGGCCGTTGACCTGCACGACTTCCATGCGGCCCGAGAGGCCATCCTCGAGGCGGCGGCGCAGCCTGAGCAGACGCTCGCGATCGTGCTCCATCTCGGCCTGACAGAGTTCGCACGCCTTGCCGAAACCCACGATGCCGGTGACGTTCTGCGTGCCGCTGCGCATGCCGCGCTCCTGGCCACCGCCGTCGATCAGCGCCTCGAGGCGCACGCGCGGCTTGCGACGGCGCACGTAGAGCGCACCCACGCCCTTGGGGCCGTACATCTTGTGGCCGCTCCAGCTGAGCAGGTCGATGCAATCGCGCTCGACGTCGGTGGGCATCTTGCCCACCCACTGCGTGCCGTCGGTGTGGAAGATCACGCCCTTCTCATGGCAGAGCCGGCCGATCTCGGGCACCTCGTTGATGGTGCCGATCTCGTTGTTGGCCCACATGATGCTCACGAGGATGGTGTCGGGGCGCATGGCCGCGCGCACCATCTCGGCGGTGATCACGCCATCGGCCGGCGGATCGAGGAAGGTCACGTCGAAGCCCTCGCGCTGCAGGCGCTTGCAGGGATCGAGGACCGCCTTGTGCTCGATGGTGCAGGTGATGATGTGGCCACGGCCCTGCTGCCCGGCGGGAGCCTTGGCGTAGATCTCGGCGGCACCCTTGACCGCGAGGTTGTTGCCCTCGGTCGCGCCGCTGGTGAAGATGACTTCCTTGGCATCGGCGCCGATCAGGCGGGCGGCCTGCTCGCGAGCGGTCTCGATGCCGTCCTCGGCATCCCAACCGAAGCGGTGGTTGCGGCTGCCGGCATTGCCGAACTTCTCGCTGAAATAGGGAAGCATGGCCTCCACGACGCGGGGGTCGCAGCGGGTGGTGGCGGCATTGTCGAGGTAGATGGGGGTCTTGACGGCCATGGTGTGGGGATCCTGCAACTGAGTCTCAGGGAGATGGGCAAGTGTACGCATCACGGCGCACCAAGACGAGGGCGCAGCGGAGTTCCCGCGCCAATGCACGCGCCCGAAATTCCTGAGCTGGGCATCCGTGATGCGCTAGCGCGCGGCGGGCTTGGCCAGCACGCTCGCGAAGAGCCCCGGCCCCCTGCTGTGGGTGTCGGGGCGCAGGCGCCGCCAACGAGTCAGGCGCAGCCCGGCCTCGGCCGCAAAGCTGCCAAGCACGGCCTCGCTGAAACCGAGGTGGGCGTGGCCCATCCGGTGGCGGAACTCCTCGTGGTCGTGCGGTGCAAGGTCGACGACGAGCACCGTCCCGCCGGGCTTGAGGCAGCGAGCGACCTGCTTGAGGGCGCGCGCGGGATGCTCGACATGATGCAGCACCAGCATGGCGACGGCTGCATCCCACTCGGCGGCCCGGCCGGGAAGCTCGAGCAGGTCGCCCTTGCGGAACTCGCAGTTGGTCGATCCCTTCAACCGCTTGCGGGCTCCATCGAGCATGGCGGGCTCACGGTCGATGAGGACGACCTTCTTCACCAGCGGCGCAAGCCGCTCGGCCACCTCGCCAGTGCCGCAGCCGAGGTCAGCCACGACCCAATCATGTGGCACGAGACTGCAGAGCGCCTCGTCGATGAAGTGATCGCCGAAGAGCGTGCGGCGCAACGCATCCCACTCGCCCGCCACGCGACCGAAGAAGTCGACGCTGTCGATGCGGCGCTCAGCCAGGACCTGATGCAAGCGCTCGAGGTCCTGCTCGACTGCGGGATCGCGTGCGGCGCGCTCGGCGGCCATCGACCAGAGCTGCGCGGCTGGGCCTGTTGCCGCGGTCGCCGCTGCATGCAGCGTGCGCGTGCCGCTGCCGCGCCGAAGGACGAGACCCGCCTCATGAAGCGGCTTCAGGTGACGGCTTGCGGTCGATTGCGGCACGCCGAGCGTGCGGGCGATCTCGCCGACGCCGAGCTCCTCGTGACGCAGCACGCACAGGATGCGCACGCGGATGGGATCGGCCAGGACCGACAGGTCCCGCACCCATTGCTGCAGCGGGCCTTCCTGGCGTGGCACGATCAAAGACCCGGGGGCAGCGCCGTGGTGTCGTTGATCGCGACGCCGCGGACCTTGAGCTGCTCGATCGCGATCATGTTCTGCGGATTGAGGCCATACGCCTGACGGAAGCGGCGGATCGCCTCGTCGGACTTCTGGATGCGCGCGAGCAGCATGCCGGCCTGCACGTAGGTCTCGGCGCGCACGGGAGCGCTGAGGCCATCGTCGACCTGGATCGCCGAGTTCGTGGCGTTGAGCGCCGTGTCGTAATCGCCGATCTGCTCCGCGTAACCGGCGAGCGCGTTGTAGGCGACCGGCGAGCTCATCGCCGCACCCGTGCTGCGCAGCAGCGCGTAGAGCTTTGGATACTCCTTCTGTCGGTAGAGCACCTCGGCGAACGCCACGGCGACGTCGACGTTGTTGGGCTTGGCCGTGGCCGCGAGCTCAAGCGCCGCACGCGCGGTGTTCAGTTCACCGAGGTTGGTCGTGGCGATGCCGTACCAGTAGTTGACCTTCCAGTCGCTCGGTGCGGCATCGACGATCGGCTTGAGCTCGGCGGCGGCCTCGCTCCAGCGCTGGTGCTCGCAGTAGTGCTTGGCGAGGTCGATCGCCTTCTCGGTGGGCTGGGGGCCCTTGCAGGCGGCAGCGGCGAGTGCCGCAACGATGAAGAGAGTCTTTCTCATAGTCACGATTCCGTTCGTTGGGCGCGATCATACGACTCCTGCGAGGACTAGTCTGCCCTCGTGCAGCAGGATGCATGGATTCTCCCGGGTCTTCTGGCGCAGGCCGGCGATCGCCCGCTCCGGTGGGTGGCGCTGCATCATGCGTGTCCTGAGCGTGGCGAGCATGTCGACTGGATGTTCGAGCCCACGCAGGCGGACGCCCCCCTGCCGAGCGCGCGGATCCCGGTCGAGCCGGCCTCGATCGCCCTCGGCGGGCGACTGCACCTGGAACCCGCACCCAACCACCGCCGTGAGTACCTCGACGCACCGGCAGGGCCTCGATCGCTCTCAGGGGACCGCGGCACGGTGCGGCGGATCGCGTCGGGCTCCTGGCGCTCGGATGGCCGACGGATCACTCTTCGACAGGACGCAGGCGAGGACCGGATCTGGCTCGTCGTCGCCTCCCCTGTCCCGCTGACCTTGGAACGCATCGCATGACCCACTTTCTGATGGCGACGGTCTTCACCCTGTTCGGCGCTGGCTGCGTGATGCTGGTGCTGTTCGGGCTGCCGGGCGGGTGGCTGCTCCTGGGAACAGCCGTCGCCGTCGAGCTCCTGGACCATCATGTGTCGGGTGTGCCGCATGTCACGTTCGGCTGGGGGTGGCTGCTGGGCGTGGGCGTGGTGCTCGCGCTGGGCGAGTTCGCGGAATTCCTCGGGGGTGCGGCGGGCGCGAAGGCCGGCGGCGCGAGTGCGCGTGGCGTGTTCGGCAGCCTGCTGGGCGGGTTCATCGGTGCCGTCGTGGGCACGCTGGTCTTCACGGTGCCGCTCCTGAGCACGCTCGCTGGTGCGCTCATCGGGGCGGGCGTCGGTGCTGCCGTCGGCGAACTGACGCGACCAGGCATGACGGTCCGCCGATCGATCAAGCCAATCACCGGCGCGGTCGTGGGTCGACTGCTGGGCACGATGCTCAAGCTGCCGTTCACGATCCTGGCCTGGCTCGCCCTCAGCGTGCTGGCCTACATGCGGTGAGCGGCGGCGCGGGCGCAGGGCGCGCGGTCAACGTGCAACGAGCGAAGCCAGCTCGGCAGCGGCCACCATGCGCTGCTCGCCGGTCGCCATGTCCTTGAGCGCGACCTGACCGCCGGGTGCCTCGGCGCCGACGATGCACGCGAAGCGAGCACGGCACTTGGCTGCATCGCCGAGCAGTTTGCCGACGTTGCGGCTGGCCTTGGCGCTGTGCCGGGCGTGGAGACCCGCGCGGCGCAGCGACGCGCGCAACCGATGCATGATCGGGTCGAGCGAGGGGTCGGCGCTGATGAAGAAGCAGTCGGGACGAGGCAGGAGCTCGACGGCACGCTCGGGTGCGAGCAGGCCGCGATCGGCGAGCACGAGTCCAAGGACCACATCGCCCATGCCGAAGCCGACTGCGCCCAGGCTCGGACCGCCGAAGAGTTCAATGAGCCCGTCGTAGCGGCCGCCGCCGGCGATGGCACGCTCGGCGCCGCTGGCTTCGTGGATCTCGAAGACGACACCGGTGTAGTACGCGAGGCCGCGCACAATGCCGAGGTCGAACTCGCACCACGCAGCAAGGTCCATGGCTTCGAGCACCGAGACGAGCGCTGCCAGTTCGGCGACATCAGAGGCAGGCACGCCCAGCGCGGCGACCACGCCGTCGATGCCTGCGGAGAGCGGCACGCGAGTGCGTGCGAGTTCGTTGAAGCGCTCAAGCGCGGCGGGCGCAAGCCCGAGCGCCGCGGCACGCTGGGCGAATTCGTCAGGCGGCAGCTTGTCGCGACGATCCAGCAGCTCGAAAGCCCCGGCCATCGACGCATCGGGGACACCGAGCGCGCGCAGCGCCGCGGCGACGGTACCGCGGTGGCTGAGCTTCACCCGCACGGCATCGGCGCCCAGACCAAGCCGCTCGAGTGCAAGAATCGCGCAGCCGATCACCTCCGCATCGGATTCGGCGCTCGGCGGGCCGATGAGGTCGACGTTCCACTGCACGAACTCGCGCAGGCGACCGCGCTGCGGGCGCTCGGCGCGGAAGTGCACGGGAATCGCGAACCACTTGGTGGGCAGCGCGAGGCTCGCCCCCTTGGCGGCAGCCATGCGGGCGAGCGTGGGCGTGAACTCCGGGCGCAGCGCGTAGTCGTTCTCGCCGCCGGCGCGCCGGAACGAGAAGAGTTCGTTGACGATGCCCTGCCCGCTCTTGACCGTGTAGAGCTCAAGATGCTCGAAGGTCGGGCCTTCGATCTCGTCGAAGCCGCAGTCGATGCTCGCCGAGCGCCAGGCAGCCTCGATGTGGCGACGCACGGCCATCTCCGGGGGGAAGAAGTCGCGCGTGCCCTTGGGTGCCTGGAACTTCGGACTCGATGCCATGGGTGCAGGATAGGGACTGCCGGCGGCACCCGCGGCCGCGCTAGGCTTGGCTCCATGAGAGGTTGGCGCGGACTGCTGGTGGGCATGCTGCTGATCGCGGCGGCGGGTGCGGCCCTGCTGCTGACCGATCGGTCGGGCCGACGTGCCGTGCAGGCGGCGACCGCTCGCCGGGTCGCGATCATCCAGGCCAGCAGCATTCCCGCGTTCGATCTCTCGGCGCGAGGCGTGATCGCAGCGCTCGAGACTGCCGGCTACACCAGTGCCAGCGGAAGCGAGCTCAGGCGCTTCAACGCCGAGGCGGACCTGGGCACCCTCAACCAGCTCTGCTCCGAAGTCGCCAACGCGCCGTTCGATCTTGTTGTCACGATCGGCACCACCAGCGGCCAGGCCTTCATGCGTGCCAACAAGCGCTCGCTGCCGCACGTCTTTGGCGTGGTGGCCGACCCAGCCTCGCTCGGGGTCGCGCTCGGCGAGTGGCATGAAGGCGATCGACCAGCCAACGTCACTGGTATGGGAGCGCTGATCGACCTGCCGCAGCTGCTCGATGTCCTGCAAGCCTCGGCCCCGGACGTGCACACGATCGGCACCGTGTGGAATCCGTCGGAGGCGAACGCTGACCTCTATGCCAAGCGATTGCTTGCCGAGGCGGATCGACGTGGACTGAAGGTGATCAGCGCTTCGGCGAGCGATGCTGCCGGGATCCTCGAAGCCGCCACCGGGGTAATGGCGCAACCCATCGACGTGCTGCTGTTCCTCCCGGACACGAGCGTGACGATCGCCTCGCCGACGATCCTGCAGGCTGCGCAGAAGCGAAAGGTGCCGGTCATCGGCACGTTCCCCGAGAGCGTGGACGGCGGCAGCATCCTCAACCTTGGTATGGATTGGGCGGGCATCGGCACGCAGGTCGGCGAGGTGGCCGCACGCGTGCTCGGCGGCACGCCACCATCTGAGATCCCGGTCGTCGACCGCCCGAAGATGGCGTGGACCGTGAACCTGGCCTCGGCTGCAGCGTTCGGATGGAGCGTGCCGCAGTCGATCGTGGACGGTGCGACGATCGTGATCGCTGCCGATGGCACACGGCGCGAGAAGCGCACGAGCACGCCGCGCGTGCAGGTGATCGCCTATTCGAATGCTGCGTTCACGGACGAAGTGCTCGAGGGCATCCGTGATGGCTTCATCGAGCAGAAGCTCGTGCCCGGCGAAGGCATCGACCTGTCCGTCGTGAACGCCCAGGGCGACATGAGCACGCTGAACCAGCTGGTCGTGGATGGTGTGGCCTCGCAGCCTGCCGTGATCATGTCGATCTCGACGCCGAGCCTGCAGGCCCTGCTCAAGCGCAACGACAGGATTCCCTGCGTGTTCACGACGGTCTTCGACCCGTACGTGACCGGTGTCGGCACCGAGCCCACCAAGCACCACCCCCTCTTCACGGGCGTGACGAGTCACAGTGACTTCCCGCGATTGATCGAGGTCGTGCGCGCGACATGGCCGGGCGCCAAGAGGCTGGGCACCGTGTACTGCCCCAGCGAGGACAACAGCGTCGCCGCGCGCGATGAACTCGCGAAGCTGGCCAAGGCCGCGGGCATGGAGCTGATCAGTTCGCCCGCCGAGCGCGGCAGCGACATGGCGACGGCGGCCGAGGCGGTCATCTCGCAGGGCATCGATGTCTTCACGCAGATCAGCGACAACATCGCGAGCGGCTCGTTCCCCGTGGTCGGCACCGTCTGCGACCGGGCGCGACTGCCCTTGGTCGGCACGCTGACCCGCTTCATCAACGAAGGCGCGGTCATCGTGGTCGCGCGCGATTACCACCTGATCGGCGTGCAGGGTGCGGAGAAGGCGGCCTCCATCCTGCGCGGCGCCGATCCAGCCACGATCCCGATCGAGGACCCTCGCACGAGCCTTCTGCTGCTGAACGAGGGGCGCGCGAAGCACCTCGGCGTGACGCTGCCGGCATCGATCGAGCGCCAGCTCGACCGGAGGGTGCCCTGATGCGGATCGATGTGCAGCAGCAGGGCCGCACGGCGCGCGTGACGGTCGATGGCCGACTCGACGCCGCATGGACCGACACGTTCGCCGCGCGCATGGATGAACTGGTGCGCGCCGGTGCCGACACGATCGTGGTCGACGCGGCCCGGCTCGACTTCCTGAGCAGCCTTGGGATCAGGTGCCTGATCACGCTGTCGCAGCGGTTGCGCGCGGTGGGTGGGAGTTTTCGCCTGGCTGATCCGAGCGAGTCCGTCCGGCAGGTCATCGACCTGGCGCGGCTGGGGCCGATCCTGCTGGTGACCGCGAGCGGCGCGGTGGCGGTGCCCGCCACGGCGACGGCGTTCCGCGGCGACGGATTCACGGGCGAACGGCGTGTGCTCGATGAGCGTGCAGCCTCGCGGGTGGAGTCGATCGAACCATCGAGTGCTCCCCAGGCCTGGCGCGGCGGAGCGAGCACCATCTTCGTAGGTCACGCGGCTCTCGCGAGCGCTGCAGCCGATGCGCGCGGCCGCTTCGGCGAATGCGTGGCGATCGCGGGCGCGCTCGCGGTCCAGCCGACCGACAGCCCCGAGCCCGACTTCATGGATCAAGGCAACGGTGCCATGCCCGCGTGGATCCACGCCGGCCTCGATGTCTCGGGCGCGATGCGGCACTTCGCGCACATCGAATCCATCGACGATGCAGGCGTGGTGGTGAGCGCGATCGTGCGGGCCTGCATCGCCTCGGAACAGGGACCCGTTGCCATCGCGATCGCGGGCTTGTGCGCCGGGCTCTGCGGCGCGTCGGCCCGCACCAGCCCCGATGGATGGACGGCACCACTCGATCCGCGCGATGGCGACGGCGTGCGCAAGCGGCTCAGGTTCACGGGCGAACCGTCGTGGATCGGCGAAAGCGCGCTGGTCGCCGGCATCGCGGGTGCTCCCGGATGTGGCGTGCCGGGCCTCGTGCCGTTGGCCGATGGCGTGCACGCGCACCTGCATGGACTCGCCTGCGCGTTCCGCGCGCTGCCGCGCGCTGCGACGCCGTTGGCGACGATCGCACGGCAGCTGGTGCTCGAGCAGCCGATCCGCGGCATCGTGCACCTGATCGATGATCCGCGCCCCGACGGTGCGGGTCGGAGCAGGGTGCGACGCGCGTGCGTGTGGTGGTCGCCCTTGGCCGGAGGCGCACGATGACCGTGCTGCTCTCGACGATCGCGCTCGGGCTCGTGCTTGCCTTGGTTGGCTACGGCGTGTACCTGAGCTTCCGTGTGCTGCAGTTCCCCGACCTCACGGTCGATGGCTCATTCACGCTCGGTGCGGCGACGGCGGCGGCCCTGATGCTCGCTGGGTGGGATCCGTTCGCGGCCACGGCGATCGCCGCGCTTGCCGGTGCACTCGCGGGATTGGCCACGGCCGTGATGGCGACCCGCTTGGGGATCGAAGGCATCCTTGCCGGGATCCTGTCCATGACGGCCCTCTACTCCATCAACTTGCGCGTCATGGGTCGCAGCAACCTGGGGCTGGTCGGCGTGGCGACGATCTACTCCCCGGCCGATGCGCTGGTCCGCAAGCTCGCCGGCGGCCCCGAAGTCATGCTCTGGGGCCAAGCCGTGCCGAGTGACGTGGTCGCACAGGCGTTGACGGCGCTGGTCGCCGTGCTTGCGGTTGCGGGAATCCTCTGGTGGTTCCTGCGCACGGAACTGGGCAGCGCACTGCGGGCCGGCGGCGACAACCCACGCATGATCCGCGCCCTTGGCGTGAGCCACGAGTGGCTCGTGACGCTGGGCCTGATGCTTGGCAACGCGCTCGTGGCCGCAGGCGGTGCGGCCTTCGCGCAGCTCAACGCCTTCGCCGATGCGAGCATGGGCATCGGCATCGTGGTGATCGGCCTGGCGAGCGTGATCATCGGGCGCGCGCTGGTCGGCCAGGCGGCAGCGCTGCCGGTGCTGCTGGCGAGCGTGCTCGTGGGGAGCGTCCTCTTCCGCATGCTGGTCGCGATCGCGATCCGCACGGGCCTTGAGCCCAACGACCTGCGCCTGATCACGGCGGTCGTCGTGCTCATCGTGCTGGTGGTGCCGGGGCTGTTCACGCGGCTGACCGGATCCACGCTCCTGTCGTTGCGCACGAAGGGAGGCCCTCGTGCTGCGGCTTGAAGCCGTCTCGAAGACCTTCTTCCCCGGTACCCCGGGCGAAGTGCGCGCCCTGCGCTCGGTCGACCTCGAGCTGGCGACGGGCTCGTGGACGATCGTGATCGGCACCAACGGCAGCGGCAAGAGCACCCTGCAAGGCGCGGTGGCGGGAGCGTTCACGCCCGATGCGGGCAGGATCTGGATCGACGAAACCGAGGTCACCGCGCGACCCGAGCACGCGCGAGCGCGCTGGATCGGCCGCGTCTTCCAGGATCCCTTCGCCGGCAGCGCACCGAGTCTGACCGTTGCGGAGAATCTGGCGCTTGCCGAGCGACGCGGCCAGCGACGCGGGCTTCGGCAGCTGATCCGTGCGGGTTCGCGCGCACGCTGGCGCGATGCGCTGGCCGAGATCGGGCTCGGGCTCGAGTCACGGCTCGACGATCCGATCGGCCTGCTGTCGGGCGGCCAGCGCCAGGCGATCACGCTCGTGATGGCCTCGCTCGCTCGCCCCCGGTTGCTCCTGCTCGATGAGCACACCGCGGCGCTCGACCCACGCAGCGCGGAACTCGTGATCGCCCTCACGCGGCGGATCATCGAGCGCGATGGGCTGACCGCGCTCATGGTCACGCACAGCATGGCGCAGGCGGCCTCGCTTGGCGATCGGCTCATCGCCATGCACCGCGGCCGTCCATGGCTCGATGTGCAGGGCAGCGCCAAGCGCGCCTGGCGCGCGGAGCGGCTGCATGAACTCTTCAGCGAGATGCGCCGCGAAGACCGTTTCGACGACGCGACCGTGCGGGTCGTGGTGCCGGCGTACCGCTGACCGGGCCGGTGGAGGGTTCCGTCAGGCTGCGCACGGCCTGAAGGGTTCCGTCAGGCCTGCCACGGCCTGACTAGGATTCCCGTTCCTATGAACGTCTCCAGCATTGCTGTCATCGGCGCCGGCACCATGGGTTCCGGCATCGCCCTCACCGCCGCGCAGTCGGGCATCAAGGCCTTCCAGATCGACCTGAGCCAAGCCGCGTTGGACAAGGCGAAGGCCGGCCACGCCAAGAGCCTGGCGCGCCTGGTCGAGAAGGGCAAGATGCAGCAGGCCGACGCCGACGCGGCGCTCGCGCGCATCGCCTACTGCACCGACATGGCGCAGGCCAAGGATGCCGACTGGGCCGTCGAGGCCGCCACGGAGAACGTGGAGATCAAGAAGAAGCTCTTCAAGGCGATGCAGTCGACCTTCGGCCCGCGCTGCGTGCTCGCGACGAATACGAGCAGCATCTCGATCACCGACATCGCGAGCGCCGTGGGCGCCGACGCGCACCGCGTGATCGGCATGCACTTCTTCAACCCGGTGCCGATCATGAAGCTCGTCGAGGTGATCAAGGGCATCGCGACCAGCGAGGAGACCACACAGCGCACGATCGAGCTCGCCAAGGCCATGGGCAAGACCCCGGTGCCCGCGAACGACCGCGCCGGCTTCGTGAGCAACCGCGTCCTCATGCCGATGATCAACGAGGCCTTCCACGCGTGGATGGAAGGCGTCGCGAAGCCCGAAGACATCGACCAGATCATGCTGCTCGGCTGCAACTTCCCCATGGGGCCGCTGCGCCTGGCCGACTTCATCGGCCTCGATGTCTGCCACGACATCATGATGGTGCTCTACCGCGAGCTCGGCGACCAGAAGTTCTTCCCCTGCCCGCTGCTGCGGCAGCTCGTGCAGGCCGGGCGGCTGGGCGACAAGACCGGCCGCGGGGTGTTCGAGTACCCGGCCAAGTGAGTTCCCGGACCGCTTGGGCGGTGGCGCACCCTGACTAGAATCGGGGAGCCATGTCCACGAACGCACCGAAGAAGCCCGCCACGGGCGCGACGCCCGACCGCATCGATCCCGAGACCGTGACCCTGTCCGGCTACGTGCTGCAGGAGACCTACGGACCGGTCGATGCGCCCACGACCGACCGCCGCGAGCAGGACCGCGTCGACGTGCGCATCGGCGAGCCTGGGCAGTTCCCGTTCACGCGTGGCGTGCATCGCACGATGTACCGATCGCGGCTCTGGACCATGCGCCAGTTCGCGGGCTTCGGCAGCGCCGACGACACCAACCGCCGCTTCAAGTACCTGCTCGAGAACACGAAGGGCACGAAGGCCAACACGGGCCTCTCGACGGCCTTCGACCTGCCGACCCTGATGGGCCGCGACAGCGACGATGCCTTGAGCGTGGGCGAGGTCGGTCGCTGCGGCGTGGCGATCAGCACCGTCGACGACATGCACCGGCTCTACGCCGACATCCCGATCGGCGACGTGACCGTGAGCCAGACGATCAACGGCCCCGCGGCCGTGATCTGGGCGATGTACCTGGCGATGGCGCGCGACCGCGGCATCCCGTGGTCGAGCCTCGGCGGCACGCTGCAGAACGACATCCTCAAGGAGTTCCACAGCCAGAACGAGTTCATCTACCCGCCGGAAGCGAGCGTGAAGCTCGTGGTGGACACGATCGAGTTCGCGAGCCAGCACCTGCCCAAGTGGAACTCGGTCTCGATCTCGGGCTACCACATCCGCGAGGCCGGATCGACCGCCACGCAGGAGCTGGCGTTCACGCTGCGCGACGGCATGGAGTACGTCGAGGCCTGCATGAAGCGCGGCCTCGACATCGACTCGTTTGGGCCGCGCCTGTCGTTCTTCTTCAACAGCCACAACGAGTTCTTCGAGGAGATCTGCAAGCTGCGTGCGGCCCGGCGCATCTGGGCGAACGCGATGCGCGACCGCTTCGGCGCCAAGCAGGAGCGCTCGTGGCTCATGCGCACGCACGTGCAGACCGCCGGCTGCAGCCTGACCGAGCAGCAGCCGCTCAACAACATCGTGCGCGTGGCCTACCAGGCGATGGCTGCGGTGCTCGGCGGCTGCCAGAGCCTGCACACCGACAGCATGGACGAGACGCTGGGCCTGCCGACCGAACAGGCCGTGCGCGTGGCGCTGCGCACGCAGCAGATCCTGGCGCACGAGACCGGCGTGCACCGCACCGTCGATCCGCTGGGGGGCTCGTGGTTCGTCGAGAGCCTGACCGACCAGATGGAGCAGGATGCCAACAGCTACATCCGCGAGATCGATGACATGGGCGGCGTGGTGTCGGGGATCCACAAGGGCTACTTCCGCCGCCAGATCGCCGAGGCGAGCTACCGCTTCGGGCAGGAGATGGAGGCCGGTGACCGCGTGATCGTGGGCGTCAACGCGTACCGCGAGGGCAACGAGGACCACCAGGTCGAGATCCTGCAGATCCCGCACACGGTCGAGACCGAGCAGTGCAACCGGCTGGCCGAGTTCCGCCGCACGCGCGAAGGCGACAAGGTCAAGCGCGCGCTCGACCGCATCCGCACGGCATGCCGCGACGGGCAGAACGTGATGCCGGCGCTCGTCGATGCCGCAAGCGACCGTTGCACGCTCGGCGAGATGGTGCAGGCGATGGCCGACATCTACGGCCGCTACTCGGGCGGACCCGAGTGGTGATCGCGGGGCGGCTCAGCCGCCCTGCTTCGCGCCACAGCCGCAGCCGCCGGTGCCGCACGAGCCACCGCCCGCGGGTGCGCAGCAGCATGACCCGCAGCCCCGGCGCATGATGAGCGCCATGACCAGGGCGACGACAGCCCACGTCACGACGACATCACCGGCCATGCGGCCGATGAACTGCGCCGGCAGGCCCATCCAGTTCACGAGCGAGCCGTAAAAGATCGTGGTGATCAGCGTGATCACAGCGGTCGCCCGCAGCCAGCGGCAGAGGACGCCGCCGCGGCAGCAGCAGAGCACGAGCGCCACGCCGATCGCGCCGAGCGCGTTGAAGACCATCGCGCGCGCGAAGGTCGACGGCGCCATCGGCACTGAACCGGGCGCGACCATGATCATGCCCACGGGGCCCTTCTCGTGGATCGCCGAGTAGGCCGCGAAGGCCTTCTCCTGCTCCTCGGCCGGCAGCGCCGCCATGCCCTGCATGTCGAGGCCTGGGAAGAACCAGGCACCCGGCCCGAGCTGCGACTCGATCATCGGCACCATGGCCGACTCGACCGCCGGGGGCAGCGGCTTGAAGGCGTCCTCCCAAAGGTTTAGCACGGTCCAGTTGACCCAGCCGACCATCAGGGCGACGACGGATCCGACGACGACGGCAACGATGCTTCGGCACATGGCAGGGCTCCTCTGGGGCGTGGCGCGCCAGCGGCGCGAACAACCCATGTCGGCTCAGCCATTGCCGGAACTGCAATCACCCGTTCCAGTGCTGCAGCGCCGGGCCCTTGTACTCGGCCAGCGGGCGGATGATGCGGTTGTTCGCGTGCTGCTCCATGATGTGGGCGCACCAACCGGTGATGCGCGCCGCCACGAAGATCGGCGTGTACTGCGGCACAGGGATGCCCATGATGAAGTAGGTCATGCCGCACGGGAAGTCCACGTTGGGATGGATGGTCTTGTCGCGCAGCATGATCGCCTGCACCTGGTCGCCCATGTCGAACCACTTCTTGGCAGTCGGCCCGAGCTGCTCGGCGAGCTTGAGCCCCCACGAGCGCAGGATGCCGGCGCGGTGGTCGCCGTTCTTGTAGACGCGGTGGCCGAAGCCCATGAGCTTGCGCTTCTCGGCGAAGGCCCGCTGCATCCAGGCGTCGATCGACATGGCACCGCCCGCGCAGTCGCGGTCGATGTCCTTGAGCATCTCCATCGCCATCTCGTTGGCGCCGCCGTGGAGCGGGCCCTTGAGCGCACCGATGCCGCCGCAGACCGCGCTGTGCATGTCGCTCTCGGTGCTCGCGATGCAGCGGCACGTGAACGTGCTGGCGTTGAAGTCATGCTCGGCGTAGAGCACCAGGCTCACATCCATGATGCGCGCCTCGAGCTCGGTGGGCTTGCGGCCGCTCATGCACCACATGAGGTTGGCGGCGTGGCCGAGCGTGGGATCGGGGTCGACCGGCGGCTTGCCGTCGAGCGTGCGCTGGCAGATGCCGATGAGCGTCGGAATCTGGGCGAGCAGGCGCTTGGCCTTGCGCAGTTCGGCCGCCGGCGAGTTGTCCTCGCACTCGGGGTCGTGGTGCGAGAGCAGGCTCACGCCCGAGCGCAGGATGCTCATCGGGTGGGCGCCCGGCGTTTCCTTGGCGATGCGCACCACAGCGTCGCGCACGCTCGCGGGCACCTGACGCATGCCGGTGACCTCCTTGCGGAAAGCGTCGAGCTCGGCGGCGGTCGGCTTGTGGCCGACGAGCAGCAGGAACGCGACCTCCTCGAAGCTCGCGTGCTCGGCAAGGTCGGCAATCTCGTAGCCGCGGTAGATCAACTGGGTCTGCGTCACGGCGCAAATCGAGGTGTCGCCGACGGTCTGTCCGGCGAGGCCGCGAGTGTCGACGGGCTTGGGGGCTGCAGCAGTGCTCATGGGTTCTCCTTGGTGTTTTGGATCGCCGATGGTAGCGCGGCAAGCCGTCCCGGGCACCCCATATCCTGCACCGATGCGACCACTGCACGCTGCGATTCTGGCCCTGTCCGCCCTGCTCCCTGCCGCCTGCGTGCAGACCGGTTCCGGCGAACGCCGTGCCCAGCAGGTGGCGGACCTCCTCGTCGGCGACTTCTCGAGCGCCGAGCAAGCGCGCTTGGATCCTGAGTTCCGCGAGGTCGTGCTGCATGCGCGCCGCATTTGGGCAGGCCCCAACCATCCCCAGGGCACCGGTGACGCGGTCTGGCTCTACGTCGAGCAGGCCATGGCCGAGGCCCAAGAGAAGCCGTACCGCCAACGCGTGTATCGCATCTCGGAGCTCGGCGGCGTGCACGCCGGAACTGTGCGCAGTGAAGTGTTCGAGTTCAAGGATGGCCCCGAGCGCTTCGTGAACTGCTGGAAGGATGGCTGTGCAGCGATCGAGGCGATCGGGCCCGATGCGCTCGTGCCGCGCGAAGGCTGCGCGATCGACCTCACGAAGGACGGCGCGACCGGCCGATGGACCGGCAGCACGCATGCGCAGGATTGCCTGAGCACGCTGCGCGGCGCGAGCTGGGCATCGAGCGAGGTCGTGCTGCTGCCGGGCCTGCTCGAGACCTGGGACCGCGGCTTCGATGCCGCAGGCAAGCAGGTCTGGGGCGCGGTCAAGGGGCCGTACCGATTCGTCCGGATGGGTGAGGCGAGGTGACTCGTCCGGCGATATCACTCAAACCGCCGAGAAGCCCCACCCCCATCATCACACGGCCTTCACCCAACCCCAACCGGGCGTTCATGCGGTGGCGGCACGCTGTGCACCATGCACCTGCCGACCCGCGCACTCGTCCTCCCGCTTGTTGCCTTGAACATGAGTGGCCACGCCAGCGTGGTCGATGAGTTCACTGCTGGCGACTTCTCCGACAACCGATTCCAGCCAACGTCAATCGCGCTGTCGCCCGGCCTGACGACAATTCGCGGTCAGTCAGGGCTGTCCCCGGTCCCCGACATCGCCGACCTCGACTACGTCACCATCACGGTGCCGGCTCAGCACCGCCTCGAGCGATTCATGCTCTCATCCGCGTCGGTTGGTGGTGCGTTCTCGTTCGTCGGCATCGAGGCTGGGTCCATCATCTCCATCCCGGCCGACTGGACCAACGTGAACAACCCCCTG
>JAGWXC010000249.1 GCA_018970045.1 Planctomycetota bacterium
AGCGGCAGGCTCGTCATCAGGTCTTCCGGCTTGCGGAAGGCGGTGTCTGCAGCAAGCCCACCCTTGGCGGCATCGACCTGCGTGATCGTGGGGCGCGCGTAGACCGACGCCGTTTCGTCGGCGGCGGCTTCCACCAGTTCGAGCTTGGCCACGCTCGCGATCAGCGTGCGCACGCCGATCGACGGGAATTTGACCCACAGCCGTTGATCGGAGCCACCTTCGCCGGTGAAGACTTCGGTGCGCGTGATGACGCCAACACCCCATTCAGGGCGGGCCGGGTGGCGAACCTTGTCGCCGGTCTTGGTGGATACACACGTCATGGAAGGACCATCGCCGCACAGCGCCCGGCGGAGCCGGGACTGCCATCCCACAGGGACGAAAGCGGTACGACTAGAGTGTAGCCCATGTCGAGCCCGATGCGAATCGCCTTCTTGGGAGATGTCGTCGGGCAACCCGGCAAGCGCGCGGCGATGGCGGCTGCCAAGGCCCTGCGCTCCGTATGGGGCGATGCCGGCGGCGTGGTCATCGCCAACGGCGAGAACATCCGCAACGGCTCGGGGATCACGCCTGAATTGCTGGGTCACTTGGTGCAGGGGGGCATCGATGCCGTGACGCTCGGCGATCACGCGCTCCGCGAGCTCAAGATCGTCCCCGCGCTCGAACGGGCCGCGGAGCCGGTCTGCCGGCCGGCCAACATGCCCTACCGCGCACCGGGCAAGCGCTCGGTTCGAATCGATCGTGGCACGGGGCGTCGCGGCGTGACGGTCTTCACCGTCCTTGGCCGTACGTTCATGCCGACGCCCGGCAGCGATCCCTTCGAATGCTGCGAACGCATGCTGGCTGAGCGGTCGCACCCCGATGACATCGTCATCGTCGAGGCGCATATGGAAGCCACGAGCGAGAAGATCGCGCTGGCCCGGTTTCTGGATGGTCGCGTTGCTGCCGTCGTCGGTACGCACACGCATGTGCCCACGGCCGATGCGCGAGTGCTCAAGGGAGGCACGGCGTTCATCACGGACCTGGGGATGTGCGGACCGTACGACTCGATCATCGGACGAACGACCGAAGCCGTGCTGCGTCATCTGACGACTGGCCTGCCCACGCAGTTCGATGTCGCCGAAGGCGGCACGCTCGCGTGCGGTGCGGTGATCGAGGTCAGCGAGGACACGGGCCTCGCGCGCTCGATCGAGCGCTACGAGTTGTCGGCCTGATCATCCTCGAGCACACCGTCCGCGAGCGAACCCCAGCCGCCGCCGCCGGGTGTACGGATCAGGATGCGATCACCGGCCTGGAGTTCGGTGGTGCCGACGCCTGCAAGCGGCATGCGAATCTGGCCGCGGACCAGCCACTGCTCACCCACGGCACCCGGGCGACCACCAGCCATGCCGTAGGGACCGCTGGCCCGATGCTGACCGATGATGCTGCAGGTCACGGGTTCCAGGAAAAGGAGCTCCCGCTCGATCCCGTCGCCGCCATCATGAATCCCAGCTCCGCCACTGCCGCGGCGGAGACCGAACCGCACCAGTCGTACCGGATAGCGCGACTCAAGCAGCTCGGCATCGGTGATGCGCGTGTTGGTCATGTGCGTGTGCACACCGCTCTCACCTGCGCCCTGTTCGGTCGCGCCCGACCCGCCGGCAATGGTCTCGTAGAAGCCAAAGCGACCTGACCCAAAGATCAGGTTGTTCATCGTGCCTTGGCTGCAGGCTGCACCGCCGAGCAGCCGAAGCAAGGCATCCACGACGCGCTGGCTGGTTTCAGTGTTGCCTGCACCGACGGCCGGGCAGTGCGTTGGATCCGTCGTGAAGGGCGGGTTCAAGAAGCCCGGCGGGACGACCAAGTCGATCGCATCCAGGAACCCCTCGTTCAGTGGCAGCACGCCCGCACGGATGGCATCGTGTGCACCGGCCATGACCCGAAGCGCGTAGAGGGTCGCGCTTCGAATGACCGCCATCGGTGCGTTGAAGTTCCCCGCATGCACGGCACCCGAGCCGGTGAAGTCGATCGTGACACGCCGCGCTCGAGGTTCAAAGGCGAGCGGTCCGCCAGCTTCGCGCGCAGCGGACCTGCTCAGGCTGACGCGGATCGGTGTGCCGTCATCAAGGGTCTCCGTCACGCTGCCCTCGGGCACATGCGCCAGCGCCGCCATGGCAGCCTGGCACGATCGTGCGCGCAGGGTGGCCAGGGCCGGCATGAACGCCGAGCCGAATCGAGTGGCGGTCGCCCGCATGCGCAGGACGCCGGTGTGGTTCGCCGCGACTTGCGCCCGCAGATCATCCAGATTCTGCTGCAGTGCACGAGTCGGGTGGGGTGCCTCGCGCAACAGCGCGGCCACGGCATCCATGCATTCGACGCCACGGCGCACGACGTGCGTGGGTGGCAGGACCACGGCCTCTTCGGCAAGCGAGGCGGCAAAGGGCGGCATGCTGCCCGGAGCGATGCCGCCGATCTCGGCATGGTGTGCGCGGGTGGCGGCGTAGCCGAGCAGGGCACCACCCTCGGCGCGTTCGAAGATGGGAGTCACCACGGTCACATCAGGCAGGTGGCTGCCACCGAAGGCCGGGTGATTCGTGACGGCCACGTCGCCTGGTTGCAGGTCGAGTGCCGCGGCCACCGCTCGCACGCACGCACCCAGCGCACCAAGGTGCACCGGCAGGTGCGGCGCATTCACGATCAGGGCGCCCTCGGCATCGAGCAGGCCGCAGGAGTAATCCAGGCGGTCGCGCACATTCACGCTGACGGCCGTTGCACGCAGGGCTTCTCCCATCGATTCAGCGGCGCCGTGCAGGGCCGCAGCGACCAGGGCTTCAGTCGCGATCGTGGGCGCAGCGTCGGTCGACGGAGCCGTAC
>JAGWXC010000027.1 GCA_018970045.1 Planctomycetota bacterium
CGGGGAACGCAGGGAGCACGGCAACGCCGTCACGGTGCACGAGCACGGCGCCATGCTCACCCTTCTTCACGACCGCAAAGGTCGGTCCGAGCGTGGTGATGTGCCGCGCCGCGCTGACCGCATTGCGGATCCCGGTGAGTTCGTGCGCTTCGGTGTCGTTGAGCACGACACCGTCAACGCGCTTGAGGAGCGACAGCAGCTCGCCATGCGCCGTCTTGATCCAGAGGTCCATCGTGTCGCAGACGACGAGCTTGCGCTGCGGGAACTGGTCGATGAAGTCGGCCTGCACGGCGGGGTGCGTGTTGCCCAGGAACACGAACTGCGTATCGCGGTAGGCATCGGGCACGCGCGGAGGCGCCTCCTGCAACACGCCGACCTCGGTGAAGAGCGTCTCGCGCTGGTTCACGTCCTCGAAGTAGCGGCCGCCCCACGAGAACGTGCGGCTGCCCGGGCGCGTCTCGAGACCCTGCGTGCAGATCCCCTGGAATCGACCAAGCGCATCGCGGTGCGTGGTCGGCCAGTCGTCACCGACGACCGCGACCAACCGCACGGGCGAGAGGAAGCTCGCTCCTGCGGCGAAGTAGGCAGCGCTGCCTCCGAGCACGCCTTCACGGCGTTCACGAGGCGTGTAGACGGTGTCGATCCCGATGGTTCCGGTGACGGCAAGGCTCATGCGGCCGAGCATACGGCCGGATGGCACGCGACTGGGTTCAGTCGTCGTCGGCCTCGTCGGCCCCACCCGACTTGGTCATGCCGTAGCCCAGCGCGACGCCGCACAGGCTACCGGCGGCAAGATCCATGGGCATCAGGCGAAGGACCGGGGCGACGGTGCCGCGGACGATGTCGTCATCGAAGCCCGCGCCGGACGAGAACGAGAGCACCAGCTGCGCCAACCCAAGCGCGAGCGCCGGCGCCGCGAAGACCACGACCGGCTGGGTGCGAGACCGGATGCTGCGGGCCAGCATCGCGGCAAGCATGGCCCCGAGCGTCATGGCGCCGATCGCCTGGCCCTTGGAGTCGGTCCGGGCCATGAAGACCACCACGACGACCGCCGCGATCGCGGCGAGCGCAGCCACGAGCTGTCGTGGACGGAACGCACCAAACCCATGCTCGGGCAGCTCCTCGGGATCCGCCGGCATGTCCGGCAGCGGTCCCGCGAAGACGAAGGTCGACCAGGAGAGCACCCCAGCGAGCAGCGCATAGACGATCGAGACGACAGCGATGCTCGTGGGCGATGCTGCGTCGAAGGCAGCATCGAGCACCGTGCCCGAGCGCATCGCGTAGACGCCGAGCACGCAGCCGCCGGCAAAGAGGCCAACGGCCGTGTTGACGGCCTTGCCCACGCCGAGCGCCACGAACCACGCGACGAGCCACAGCGCCGCGACGGCGACCCACCCCGAGAGACCCACCGAGGCTTGGGGGACCACAGGGACCACGCCGCGCGCATCCGAGGCGAGGGACGCGCAGGCCAGCCCCGCCACGACCGCCAACACCACGGCGATGCCGATGCTGCCAAAGCGAATGACCGCGTCCTTCATGGCTCGTGTGGTACGCGCTCGCGATCGGCGGCGCAAGCGGCCCGGGATCGCACGCTCTGCAGCACTATCCTGCGGGCATGGCCACCACGGACATCGTGCTCGATGGATCAGCCCTCCCGATCGCCTCGGTCACTGCCGTCGCCAGGCATGGTGCCCGGGTGCGGTTCGACCCGGTCGCACGCGCGCGCGTCGATGCGGCTCGCGCCGCTGTGCTCGCGCAGGTGGCCCTCGGCAAGCCGATCTACGGGATCAACACGGGATTCGGGAATTTCGCGCAGGTCCGCGTGGACGACCACAAGTTGGCCGACCTGCAGCGCAACATCGTGCGGAGCCACGCTGCCGGCGTCGGTGATCCCCTGCCCGCGGAGGTCGTGCGCGGCGCGATGCTGCTCACCGCGGCGAGCCTGGCCCGTGGGATCAGCGGCGTGCGATCGGCCGTGATCGACTCGATCATCGCGCACCTCAATGCGGGCATCGTGCCCGTGGTGCCGGAAGTGGGCAGCGTGGGCGCCAGCGGCGACCTCGCCCCGCTCTCGCACATTGCCCTCGCCCTGATCGGCGAAGGCAGCGTGAGCATCGGCGGCCGCATCATGCCTGCCGCCGAGGCCCAGCGCGCCGCAGGCATCGAGCCCCTTGCGCTCGAGATGAAGGAAGGTCTCTCGCTGCTCAACGGCACGCACGTGATGGCGGCCACGGCGGCGCTCGCGCTCGATGACACGCGACGGCTCGCAGGCGCGGCCATCGCTGCCTCGGCCATGGCGATCGATGGCTGCCGCGCGAGCGACAGCGGCCTCGACGCCCGCATCCACCACGCCCGCTGCCAGCCCGGTCAGGAACTGGTCGCGCAGCGCTTGCGCGCACTCCTCAAGGGAAGCCAGGTGCTGCCCAGCCACAAGGAAGGCGATCCGCGCGTGCAGGACCCGTACGGGCTTCGATGCGCCCCGCAGGTGCTTGGCGCGGCGCTCGACGCGGTCGCCTGGGCCGAAGGCGTGGTCACGCGCGAACTCGGTGCGGTCACGGACAACCCGCTCGTCTTCACGCTCGGCGGCACGGCCATCGTGAGCGGCGGCAATTTCCACGGCATGCCGCTGGCGATCGCGCTCGACACGCTCAAGATCGCGCTCTGCCACGTCGCCGGCATCAGCGAGCGCCGCACCTACTGGGCGCTCTCCGGCCACGACCGCGAAAGCCGTGTGCGGCCGCACCTGGCCGTGGATGCCGGCTTCGACAGCGGCCTGATGATCGCGCAGTACACCGCGGCCGCCTGCGTGAACGAGCTCGGCGTGCTGGCGCATCCGGCGAGCCCGGGCAACGTGCCCACCAGCGCGGGCATCGAGGACTACAACAGCATGGGTGCCACGAGCGCACGCCACGCGCGTCGGTCGGTCGAACTGGCCACGAACGTGATCGCGATCGAACTGCAGACGATGGCCGAGGCGCTCGACTGCCAGCGGCCGCTGCGCTCGGGCGACGGCGTGGAGCGTGCACACTCGATCGTGCGCGGCGCGGTGCCCCGGCTCACCGGCGACCGCTCGCCGGCACCCGACATCGCCGCCATCGCCGCGCTGATTCGCAGCGGCGCCTTCGACCGCCTGCTCGACTGAGCGCGCGCCGCGGCTCCCGAGCTCGTCCTCCCGCGACCTCGGGTTCCGGCTGCGCGGACGCGCGGCGAAATCGCGCTCATCCGTCGCGCTTGAGTGCGCTCTTCCTCCCGCGACCTCGGGTTCCGGCTGCGCGGACGCGCGCGCTGCACCCGGCTCCGCGCGCGCTCCTCCTGCGTCGCTCGGCGGGGCTGGCACCCGCCTCCGATGGTCGCACAGCGTGCCGCCTTCGCGACTCCGCAGGCCACGCAGCTCGGAACCGCTCGGTCGCTCCGGACGAGCGCAGCGTGACGCCTGTCCTGCGGCCGTCGCGGAAAGGGGCGACCGCCGCGGGCCCCAGATCACGCTGCGGCGTGCGCGCGCGCGTATCGGCCAAGCGCCATCAGCGGGAAATACAGGCGATACAGGTGGTACCGCAGGTAGAAGACCTTCGGGAAGCCCGTGCCGGTGAACTCGGTCTCGCACCAGCTGCCGGCCGGATCGCCGTCGGGATTGGCCATTGGATCCGCGGCCTGTGCCGCGGTGAGCTGCGTGCGCGCGAGCCACGCGATCGCCCGCGCCAGGTCAGGATCATCCGGCCCGTAGATCTCCTGCAGGACCATCGCGCCCCACGCGGTCTGGCTCGCCGTGCTCGGCCCGGTACCCATGAGCGAGGGATCCTCGTAGGTGTCGGCGCTTTCGCCGAAGCTGCCATCGGGCTTCTGCACCGACTTCATCCAGGCGCCCGCACGGCGGATCCACTCGGCCTCGCGTGGCTCGCCGCAGCGGATCGGCCCGATGACCGCCTGCCAGGTGCCGTAGATGTAGTTCACGCCCCAACGGCCGAAGAAGCAGCCCTGTGGCAGCTGGTGCGATTGGATGTAGCGGATCGCGCGATCGACGCCCGCATCGCCGCAGCGCAGCCCGTGCCACGACAGGCACTCGAGCACGCGGCCGGTGATGTCGGGGCAGGATGGATCCTGCATCGCGTTGTGGTCGGCGAACGGCACGTACTCCATCCACTGCCGATGCTCCGTCCGGTCGAACGCGGCCCATCCGCCATCGTCGTTCTGCATCGCGAGGATCCAACGCACGCCACGATCGCCGGCGCCGCTCGAACCGCGCCGGGCCCGGTGGAGCGCCATCGCCACCATGGCCGTGTCGTCGCAGTCGGGATACCACGCGTTGGCGTACTCGAAGCACCACCCGCCAGCGCCGGTCCCGGGCGCGCAGTTCGCGGCCCAGTCCCCGACATGGGTCACTTCCTGGGATTCCAGCCACCCGCACGCCTTGGCCACGCGAGGATCGCCGGCATCGAATCCAGCATCGGTCAGTGCATAGAGGCCGATGCCCGTATCCCAGACCGGGCTGAAGCATGGCTGCAGGCGAGTGCCGCGCGCGTCGCGCAGGAAGAAGGCATCCAGGTCACGCTCGGCGATCTGCACACGCGGATCGCTGCGCGGGATGCCCAGGGCCTTGAAGACGATCTGCAGGTAGACCATGGGCGGGAAGATCGCCCCAACGCCCTCGGTGCGGGCCGGGCCATCCTGGCTCGCGCGCTGCATGATCCAGTCGAAGGCGTCACGGATCGCCGGGCGACGCGGAGCCGTGCCGATCAACGCACCAACGCCCTTCAGCCCCAGGTCGATGGCGCGGAAGAACGCCCGCCACGCGGCGGGCACCTCGCGTCGCATCGTGAGCCGGCGCAGCGCGCCGAGGTCGCGCGTGATCGAATCGAGCGTGAGCTTGACCTGGCGGGTTGGGCGCAGCGTGGCCACGATCGCCAGCGGAAGGATCATCGTGCGGCTCCACGCACTCACCTTCGACAGGTGGAACGGGAACCACCGCGGCAGCCACACCACTTCAGGCGGAATCGCGGGCACAGCCATCCAGGGAATCAGCCCGAGTGCAGCGAGGTAGAAGTTCGTGAAGCTGTTGCATGACTCTGCACCGCCGCGCGCGAGGATCACGGCCGCGGCCCGCTGCATGTGCGGCGCGCGCTCATCGTCCCCCATGAGCCGCAGGCAGACCCAGGCCTTGACGCACGAGCTGACATCGGCCGCGCTGCCGGGGTACTGGCCCCAGCCGCCATCGGATCGCTGCTGCTCCCGAAGCGATGCGGCGAGCTCGTGCATGACCGTCCAGCCGTCACGACCATCGGCCATGGGCTCGCGCTCCTGGCCGAGGATGAACTTCATCAGCATGTACTCGCTCTCGAGGATGCTGTCACCCTCGAGTTCGGCACACCAGTGACCGTCATCACGCTGCAGCGAAAAGAGTGCGTCGGCGGCGCGTCGTGCGGCCTGCGCGGCCTCGTTGGCAGCGGGCGTCGGCCCGGCATCCTGCGTTGCCGACGCGGGGCGCTCGAGGGTCGCCACCGTCAGGTCCTGAAGCCTCGGATCCATGGGATCGGAAGGGTACCTCAGCCCAGTTCCTTCAGCGAAACCGGGCGGCGCTCGCGGGCGCTCATCACCGCGGCCTCGAGCACGCACTGGGTCTTCAGGGCATCCTCGAAGTCAGGCAGCGGCACGACGGGCTTGGAACCGCCAAGCACCATCGCGATGTCGGCCGCCATGCTCACGAAGCCCTGCTCATACCCGATCAGGTGCGCGGGCGGCCAGTAGTTGCCGGCATAGGGATGCACGCCTTCGGTGCACATGATGGTGGTCCAGCCCTGCAGCGCCTTGGGCGCGGTGTTGTCCCACCACTGCAGTTCGTTCATGCGCTCGAAGTCGAACTTGACCGAGCCGAGCTCGCCGTTCACCTCGATCTGGTTGCGGTTCTTGTTGCCGGTCGCCAGGCGCGTGGCCTCGAAGCTGCCGATCGCACCGCTGCTGAAGCGCGCCAGGAAGAGCACTGCGTCATCCACCGTGCTGCGGCCGGTGCGCTTGCCCTTGGCCTTCGCTCCCTTGCCGCTGATCGCTCCGCCCGCCGACTCGACGATCGCACGCTCCTTGACGAACGTGTGCTCGATCGCGCCGCTCACTTCCGTGAATTCCTGGCCGGTGACGAAACGCGCCAGGTCGATGATGTGGGCATTCAGGTCGCCGTGCGCGCCGCTGCCGGCCTGGTTCGATTGGAAGCGCCACAGGAGCGGCGTGTCCGGGCCGCCCCAGTCCTGCAAGTAGCTCGCGCGCACATGGAACAGCTTGCCGAGCCGCCCATCGCGGACGAGCTGGTGGGCGAGCGCGACCGCCGGGCAGCGGCGATAGTTGAACCAGACGAACGTCTTCTGCCCCTTGGCCTTCTTCGCAGCCTTCACCATGGCGCGCGCATCGGCAAGGGTGCCCGCCAGCGGCTTCTCGCACGCCACATGCTTGCCAGCCTCGAGTGCGGCGATGGACATGTCCGCATGGACATGGTTGGGCGTGCTCACGTCAACGAGGTCGACCTCCGCGTCGAGCACGGCCAGCTGCCACTGCGCCACGCTCTTGCGCCAGCCCCAGCGCTTGCCGAACTCATGCGTCTCGGCCGGATCGCGGCCCGCGACGGTCACCAGATCGATCGCCAGCGGCAGGTCGAAGAACGGACCCGCACTCGCCCAAGCGTGCGAGTGGGCCTTGCCCATGAACTTCGTGCCGATCAGCCCCACTCCGAGTCGTCCGGTCATGCGTCGCGCCACGATGGTCTCCTTGGGTCCGCGCTGCGGAGCCGGGGGCTATCCTAGCCCCGACCACTTTCCACGGAGCCCCATCATGAGCGACCTCGAAGCACGCCTGTCCGCCCTCGAAACGCACGTCGAATCCCTCGAGCGCGGTGCGCGGCGGTGGCGACGCGCCACGATGGTGCTCGGCGCCGTGCTCGTGTCGACCTTCGTGCTCGCGGCGACCGCGCTGAACAGCGAGACGATCAAGGCTCGCAAGCTCGAGATCGTCGACGAGGCTGGCAAGGTCGTCATGCTCGCCGACACCACCGAGGGCGCCGGGCGCCTGAGCCTGTGGTCGAGCTCGGGTGCGAACGTCGCTCGCCTGGGTGCCAACGAGCACGGCGGCGACTTCATCATGTGGAACGCGCAGGGCCGCGTGGTCGGCAGCCTGTACGCGACCGCGCAGGGCGCTCGCATCGAGGCCAACGCGGCCGATGGCAAGGGCAGCGCATCGCTCGACGCCGCGACGGGCCTCGCGCAGATCGCCCTCACCGACGCCGACAACAAGCCCATCGTCCGCGCCGCGACCGAGCAAGCCGGTGGCGTGCTGCAGGTGCTCGGCTCGAGCGGCCAGCCGGCCGCATCGATCGGCTCGCGCGCAGGCGGCGGGTTCGTCGTGGTGCAGAACAACGCGGGCTCGGAAGTCGGTTCGATGCTCGTGCGCGAGGACGGCACCGGCAAGCTGCTGCTCGCCGACGGCAAGCAGCCCAACATCCTGCTCGAAACGGGCGCTGACGGCGGCGGCGCGCTGCAGCTCCTGCACTCCACGCGCGTGATCGCCGGACTCGGCGGCACGGCCTCCGGCGGCCTGCTGAACCTCATGGGTCCGGAAGGTCGCCCCGTCGTGATCCTCGGTCAGGCGAGCAATGCTCCCGGGGGCGCTCTGGCCATCCGGGACAGCGCCGGCGTGCGCGTGGCGCGCATCGGCATCGACCCCGATGGCTACGGCGAGATGGCGGTGTACGGCGAAGGCGCCACCCGCAAGAAGGCGCTCAACGCCCGCGACGAGTGATCGGCAGAGCCACGACGTGCTGCTGCTCATCGACAACTACGACTCCTTCACCTGGAACCTCGTCCAGCGCTTCGGTGAGATCGATCCTTCGCTGAAGGTCGAGGTCATCCGCAACGATGCCCTCGACGCAGCGAAGGCGCTGGCCATGGCGCCCACGCACCTCGTCATCTCGCCCGGTCCCTGCACGCCCAAGGAATCCGGTGCATGTCCCGCGATCATCGCCGCCCTGCGGGGCCGCGTACCCATCCTTGGCGTGTGCCTCGGGCACCAGACCATCGGCGACCTGCACGGCATGGTCGTCGAGCGCAACGACATCCCCGTGCATGGCAAGACGAGCCAGGTGCATCATGACGGGCGCGGGGTCTTCGCGGGCCTGTCGGATCCGTTCGAGGCCACGCGGTACCACTCGCTCGTGGTGCGTCGCGACACGGTCCCAGCCGATTTCGAGGTCAGCGCGTGGACCGCCCGTGGCGAGGTCATGGGCCTGCGCTGGAAGTCCCCCGCTGGCGCTGCGCCGATGGAGGGGGTGCAGTTCCACCCCGAGAGTTTCCTCACGATCGAAGGCCCGAAGCTCCTGGGCAACTTCTTGGCGATGGCCCCGCGCGCGTGACTCCGTTGGACCGCCACGGGCCGGACGTCGCAGCCTCGTGCTAGGCTTCGCCCACCATGACTCCTGTGCTGACCGACACCGCCCGCGTGCTCGTGATCTCGACCTCGACCGACGGCATCGTCGTGAAGGTTCCCGGAACGCAGTACCAGCTGTCGTTTCTGCCCCACTGCCCCAAGTGTGCCTTCGTCGCCGGCGAGCGCGTGCATGCGCGCTTCCGCGCCACGGCGCTCAAGATGCACCATGCGAAGGCCGGCGGGATCTTCGTCGAGCCGAGCGAGGGTCATCCGCGCATCGTGCAAGGCCGCGTGATCGCCACCGACACCCGCGCCAACATGGTGCTGGCCGATGTCGTCGTGCCCATGTGGATCGCCGTGCCCCAGGGGCAGGCGGCAAGCGATTTCGCGACGGGAGATCTGCTGAACTTCTACGTGCAGAGCGGCTCGACGATCGAGCCCGTGCGCTGATCGCTCACGCCGCCTCGGCCGTGCCGGCCACGCCATCGCGCGTGACGTAGAACAGGTTCCTCGTGATGGGATACGGCAGCCGGCGGTAGTCCTCGTCGATGCGGCCCATGATGCGATCGATGAACTGTCCCGGGCCGCGGCTCATGGCGACGAAGATGTCGCGCGCGGGCGTCGCCACGAGGAAATCCCCCTTGAGTTCCGGCGCCAACCGCTCGTGCAGGTGCGTGAGCAGGAGACGCGCGGCGTCGTAGCCATCCCGCAGGCTGACGACCGCTGCCCTGCCACCGTCGCCGGACTGCATGATCTGCACGTTGAGTTCGGGTGCATACGAACCCAGGTTCACACGCGCCACCTCCTCGAGTTCGTCGGTGGTCAGGCCCCAGCGCACGAGCTGCTCGGTGCTGATGCTGACGGTCATGTCAGGAAGGTCGATCACGAAGACGATCACCGTGCCGTTGACGAACGGGATGTGCGCGACCTGCTCGCGATCGACCGAATCGAAGATGGACTCAGGCTGGAGCCGCGGCATGATGCGCGGCTTGGCGACCGCGAGCGGCAGCGCCGCCGTGGCCAGGAGGTCGCCCTCGAAGACCTTCTGGAAATACGCGCCGACGACCTCCGCTGCCCGCTCGGCATCCTGCATGACGAGGCGATACAGGTTTTCAAGGCCCATCCTCCGCCCATCGACGAGCAGCTTCAGGGCATCGATGACCTCGACCTTGCGGTCGCGCCAGGTGCTCTTGATGTGCTTGGCGATCGCTTCGGTGAACGCAGCCGGTTCATAGGGGAATCGGTCCATCGTGCCTCCTTCGGGCGCCTTGGGCCCGCTTCCAGATGGACGATCGGTTTCCTCGGGGGGTTCATCAAGGGAAAGTCCCGGAATCCCCGAGAACGCACGCCGTGCGGCCTTGCGTCACAATGCCGGGAATGGGTACCGCTTACGCCAACAGCCTCTTCGACCATGACCTTGCCTTCGGCCCCCGCCGCCCGCGCCCGCTCACGGTGATCGCCGGCCCCTGCGTGCTCGAAGATGACGAAACGAACCTCCTCATCGGGACCACGATGCGCGATGCGTGCCGCGCCCTGGGCTTCGCGTACGTCTTCAAGGCCAGCTTCGACAAGGCGAATCGCTCGAGCGCATCGAGCCCGCGAGGGCCCGGGCTCGAGCGCGGCTGCGACATGATCGCGGCGCTGCGCGACCGGCTCGGCGTGCCCTCGACGACCGACATCCACGAGCCGCACCAGGCAGCACGCGCAGCGCAGGCCGTGGACATCCTGCAGATCCCTGCCTTCCTCTGCCGCCAGACGGATCTTCTGCTGGCCGCGGCCCAGACCGGTCGCGCCGTCAACGTGAAGAAGGGCCAGTTCATGGCCCCCGGTGAGATGCGCAACGCCGTGGCCAAGGTGCGAGAGGGCGGCGCTCGGCACATCATGCTCACCGAGCGTGGGACCTTTTTCGGCTACCACCGGCTGGTGAACGACTTCCCGGGGCTCCAGGACATGGCCGAACTGGGCGTGCCGGTCTGCTTCGACGTCACCCACAGCACGCAGCTGCCCGGCGCCGAGGGCGCCATGACCGGCGGCCGCCCTGATCGAGCCGCCCTGCTCGCCCGCGCCGCCGTGGCCGCGGGCGTGGACGCGGTCTTCCTTGAGTGCCACCCGGACCCTGCCCGCGCGTTCAGCGACAAGGCCACCTGCCAGCCCTTGGTGGCGGCAACGAAACTGCTGGAAGAACTTGCACGGATCCGCGCGGCGGTGGTCGATGCATACACTTCGTGACGATGAAGTGTGATCAGTGCGACAAGCCGGCCGTCGTGCACGAGACGGTGATCACCGCCGGCGTGCAGACGACGGTGCACCTGTGCGCCGAGCATGCGATGGTGCAGATGCACCACGTGCCCGCCAGCGCGCCGATCGCAGAACTCCTGGCCGCCCACCTGACTGGCCAGCGCCATCAGCCTGCCTGCGGCGGGTGCGGCATGACGCTGGCGGAGTTCCGCAAGCACAATCTTGCTGGCTGTTCCGCCTGTTTCGATGCCCTCGCTCCCGTGATCGACCAGGCCATCCAGCGAGCACAAGGCGGCGCCACGGCGCACTGCGGCCGCGCCCCAGCGCGCCGTGACGATGCCGAAGCACGCCAGGCCTATCGTGCCCGCCTGCTGCGCGACCTCGAGCAGGCCGTTGCTGCCGAGCGCTACGAAGTCGCCGCGCAGGTCCGCAACGCCTTGCGCGATGTCGATGCGATCGCGGAGCGACCCGCATGAAGCCGATCGAGAACGGCGGACCTTGGCTCGGACCGCTCGGCCGCGACGCCGATGTGGTGGTGGCCAGCCGCGTGCGACTGGCCCGGAACCTCGCCGGGTTTCCGTTCACCAACCGGGCCTCGACCACGCAGCGGCGCGAAGTCGTGTCGATGGTCCGCGACCGCGCCCAAGCGGCCTCGTGGGGCCGCATGCTGGGCTGGGTCGACCTGCAGGCCTGCCCCGCCGAGCAGCGCACGCAGATGGTCGAGCGCCACCTGGTGAGCAAGCAATTCGCGGCTTCGGATGCCCCGCGCGCGGTCGGCATCTCGGCCGACGAAACGCTCTCGGTGATGGTCAACGAGGAAGACCACCTGCGCATCCAGGCGATGTACTCGGGCCTGCGCATCGATGAGTGCTTCGCCGCAGCCACCGCCTTCGACCGAGGCGCTGAATCGGCCCTGGACTTTGCGTGGCACCACCGCTGGGGCTACCTCACCGCCTGCCCCACCAACGTGGGCTGCGGCATCCGCGTCAGCGTGATGCTCCACCTGCCGGCGCTGCGTTTGACGTCGGAACTCGATCGCGTGCGCCGTGCCGCCAAGGACTTGCACCTGGCGCTGCGAGGCTTCCACGGCGAAGGCTCCGAGCCGATGGGCGACTTCTACCAGCTCAGCAACCAGATCACGCTGGGGATGCGCGACGAGGACGTCGTCGGGGAACTGCGCGATCGCATCATTCCGCAGGTGATCCGCTACGAGCGGCTTGCTCGCGAGACGTATCGCTCGAAGGCTCCTGCCGCCGCGCGTGATCGCTTCATCCGCGCCGCAGCGCTGCTCACGCACTCCCGCCTGATGCAGCTCGATGAGGCGATGAAGCTCCTCGGTCGGCTGCGATTGGGGATCGCGAGCGGTCTGACCGAAGCGATCGACTCCACGCTCGTGCACCGACTGCTCCTGCAGGTCCAGCCGGCCCATCTGGCGCTGGCTCGACCGAACGATCCGATGGAGACGCTCGAGCAGCAATCGGCGGCGCGGGCGACGCTCCTGCGCGATGCGCTCGCGCCGCTGCGCGCCTCGATCGGCTGAAGCCGATCACCCGCGGGCATCTCGCGCCGAGCCGATCGTCAGGCGTGCTTGAGCGACGCCGCCGCCGCATCCGCCTGCGCAGCGAACTCGGCGTCCTTGATCGAGATGCCGCCAACATCATGCGTCGACAGGCTCAGCGTGACCTTGGACCACCGCACGAGGATGTCGGGGTGATGCTGCACCCGCTCGGCGTGGTCCGCGATGCCGTTGACGAAGGCCATCGACTGCACGAAGTCCGCGAAGGTGAAGGTGCGCTGGATGCACTCGCCGACGCGCGACCATTCAGGTAGCCGGCTGAGCGCTGCGTCGATCTCGGCGTCGGAGTAGCGGTGCATGCGAGGACTATATTCGCCGCCGATGGCACCGACCGTCACGCGCCTGGCGCCGAGCCCGACCGGCCACCTGCACCTGGGGCATGCGTGGAGCTTCCTGTGCACGTGGGCACTCGCACGCACCCACGGATGGTCGGTCAGGCTGCGCCTGGAAGACCTCGACGCGTCGCGAGCCTCGGCCGATGCGAGGGCGGATGCGCTCTGGTGCCTGCAGTGGCTGGGCGTCGAGTGGGACGGCGATCCGGAGCTCCAGTCGGAACATGTCGATCGCCACCATCGCGCCATGCAGGGGCTGGCTGCACGGGGGCTCGTCTTCGAGGCGCCCCACTCGCGTGCCCAGGTCCGAGCGGCCGGCGAGGGCGCGCCAGGACCGAGTGAAGCCAACGCGCCCAACGAGGGCGACGCCGTGCTTCGCTTCCCGGCCTCCTTGCGTCCGCCACCGGGCGATTCCTGGAACTTCCGGAACACCGCATGCAACCATCGCTTCGCCTGTCCTGCCGGGCCGCGCACGATCCATGACCAACTGTATGGCGATCGCACCCTCGATCCTTCGATGGTCTGGGGCGATCCGCTCATCTGGATGAAGTCCGGCGTGCCCAGCTACCAACTGGCCGTGGTGGTCGATGATCTGGCCGCTGGCGTGACCGATGTGGTGCGCGGCGAGGATCTGCTCGACAGCGCGGTGCTCCAGTCGATCCTGATCGATGCCTTGGGCGGCACGCGCCCCCGCTGGTGGCACCTGCCGCTGGTCGTTGATGACCAGGGTCGTCGGCTCGCCAAGCGGCACGATGCGCTCTCGCTGCGCTCGCTGGCCGCCGCGGGCGCAACGCCAGGGCGCGTGCGCCAGCTGGTCCGGCACTGGTGCGGCCACGTCGAGCTCTGCGGTGAGTCGTCGCCGGCCGAACTCGCTGGCGCCGTGACGCCGCCAGGGCTGCGCTCGCTCGTGGCGATCAAGGCACGCCTTCGGGTGACGCCGGATATCGTCCACTGGCTATGCCACGGACCGTGACGCTGATCGTGCTCGCCCTCAGTGCCTTGCTCGCTGCGTGCGGCGGCTCGGATCCAGGCCGGATCGAGATCAAGGGCGAGGTCTTCAACCTCACGATTTCCGCCGACGATGCCACGCGCGCCCGCGGGCTCGGCGGCGTGGCCGAGATCCCGGAGCACGGCGGCATGATCTTCGCCTTCCGTTCGCCGGAGCCGCAAGGGTTCTGGATGCGCGACTGCATCACCGACATGGACATCCTCTACGTGGATCCGCAAGGGTTCGTCGTGAGCGCCTACACCATGGTGGCCGAGGCCCCACGCGCCGAGGGCGAGAGTGAGCAGGCGTACTTCAACCGCCTGCGCCGCTACCCGAGCGGCAAGCCGGCGCAGTTCGTCATCGAACTCAAGGCACGCACCATCGACCGGCTCGGCATCGTGCCCGGCACGAAGGTCACGCTCGATGCCAAGGCCCTGAAGGAACTGGCCCAGTGAGGCCGCGCGCCGTCACGGTGCTTGCGGCGCGCGATGGTGCCACCGCAGCAGCGGTCGCGCGCACCCTGGCTGCGATGGGATCGTTCACCTGCGAAGGCGGCGATGCGTACGCAGCGCAGGCCGGAAGCCGGGTGCGTCGCGCCGAGGCGGTCCTCGTGCTGGGCTCGGCGAGCGCCGACCCGCAGGTGCGCGGCCTCATCGAAGATGCACTCTCGCGCCACGTGCCCGTGCTCTGCCTGGGGGCCGATGATGCGGGCGAACCGATCGTGGCGCGCGCACCCGCCGATGCACCGCCCGAGTTCGTCGCAGGCATGCTGCTTGGCCTCCTCGAGCGCCAGACCGACCTCGATCGCATGCGACGCGAGGCGATCGCGGCCAACGCCAACAGCGGCGACCTGCGTGCGGAGGTCAATCGCATCACCGACGAACTCCAGCTGGCGTCCAGCGTGCAGCGCGACTTCCTGCCGCGCTCGCTCCCCACGCTCGGCTCGATCCGCATGGGCGCGCTGTGGAAACCAGCGGAATTCGTCAGCGGCGATCTCTACAACGTGATGCGGCTCGACGAGCGGAGGCTCGGCGTGTTCATCACCGACGCCGTCGGCCACGGCGTGCCTGCGGCGCTGATGACGCTGGTGATCGGCCGCGCCCTGCCGACCAAGGACATCGCGGGCAATGCGTACCGGCTGCTCAGCCCGGCCGAGAGCCTGGAGCGGCTCAACGCCGAAATGCTCGCACGGTCCGAGCACGCTTCGCGTTTCGCGACGGCGGTGTACGCCGTGATCGACGTGCAGACCGGCCACGTGCGGTTCAGCTGCGCTGGCCACCCTCCGGTCCTGCTCGCGCGGGCCGGTGGCGGCTTCGAGCCCCACGGCACGACCGGCGGGCTGCTGGGCGTGTTCGAAGGCACGACCTTCGGTGAGGCGGAGCTCGAGCTTGCACCTGGCGACCGCCTCCTGCTGCATTCGGATGGCTTCGAGCAGGCGTTCCCCGATGCAGCCGTGCTGCGGCAGAAGCACCGCCTGCCCAACGATCGCTATCTGCAATCGTTCGCCCGCCACCGCGGGATGACCGAGGCGCAGGCGTTCTGCGATGCGGTCGCGCGCGACACGGACGAAGCGTGCGCCGGCACGCCACTGCACGACGACGTCACGCTGGTCTGCATCGATCGGCGGTGATCGGCGATCAGACTTGACCAGTGATCATCGTTCGCGACCGGGCTGTGCCGGGCGCAGGGCCATCTGCCGAGCCACTTCGCGCGCGATGAGCTTGGACAGGTGATCCGCCTCGATGTTGACGGCATCGCCCACCGCCAGCCCCGCGAGCGTGGTCCGCGAGAGCGTCTCGGGAATCAGCGCCACTTCGAACCACGTGCCATCCGCCGCGGCGTCGGCCACCGTCAGCGACACGCCATCAACCGCGATCGATCCCTGTGCCACGATGAACCGCGCGGCCGCCTCGGGCGGCTCGATGCGCACGCGCCACTGCCCGCTGGTCTGGATCGACACTACGTGGCCCAGTCCATCGACGTGCCCCTGCACGATGTGGCCGCCCATCGGCGTGGCGGCAAGGACCGCGTGCTCAAGGTTGACCGAGCGCGGAAGCGAAGCGAGCGATCCCAGCGCCGTGCGCTCAAGCGTCTGCGGAATGACATCGAAGCTCCAGGCACCGGGCTGCGCCTCGACGACCGTCAGGCACGTGCCCGAGACCGAGATCGAATCACCGCGCGCAGGGCGGTGGGACCAGCCGCACGGATCGAGCGTGAGCCGTACGCCCGTCGGCGACGGTTCGGCGGCCGTGATGCGGCCCACGTGCTGGACGATGCCGGTGAACATGCAGGGTCGATGCCGTCTGCCAAGGTGCGGGGCGCTGTGCCCGCGGCCGCGCTACCACGCGCGCACGCACCGGGCCTTCGGATAGTAGCGCTCGAGGATCTGCTGCCAGCTCTTACCCGCCTTGGCGGTCGCCTGCGCACCATGCTGGCACATGCCCACACCGTGCCCGAAGCCACGTCCGGTGAAGACGAAGCCCTTTGGCGTTGATGCCACTGTGAAGTCGTCGCTCTTGAGCGTGCGAGCGCCGCCCTCACCGGGGATGCCTCCATTGATCGCCTCGCGCAGCCGCGCAGACGGGATCAGCACGGGATTGCGCTCCTTGAAGCGCAGCCGGTACTCGAGCGGCCGGCCGTTCGAGGCAAGTTGCGAGGCTTCGATCGCAACCGGCACGTCGATGCCGGCCCAGGTGGGGAAGCCGTTGCGCTGACCGAAGCTGCGGATCGCCTGCTGCACCGTGGCGCCCGGCACCGTGGCGCTCCAGCGGTAGTGCGCCGACGCCTTGAATGACGACGACTCGCAGCAGCCCGTGCGCGCCGGCTGGTCGCCCGAGCGCACGGGCACGATGTCATGGTTGGGATTCAACGTCACGCTGCCGAGCGCGTTGGCGCCGCGGCCGCCGCAGGAGCTGGAATAGAACGCCGGCACCACGCCGCCTTCGAAGACCAGCACCATGCCGCGCGTGGCGGCGACGGCTTCGCGCGCCCGCGCGTTGCGCGTGTGGCCCGCCCACGCCTGGCTCGACTCGCCGCTGGTGACGTCGTAGTGGCGCCGGCCTTCCCAGCGGGATTCCTCGACGAGCACCCAGCTGCGCGCCGCGACCGCCTGCGCGCGGAAGGCATCCTCGTCCCACTGCGGGTAGAGCTCCTTCGCGAGCACGCCAGGCAAGTACTCCTCGACCCCAACCTCCATCACCACGTCGAGTCCATCAGGCAGCGCAACCAGCGTCACGACGCCTGGCCAGCCCGCGCCATCCCATTCGATCGAAGCCTTGCCGATCGGCCGCAGCTCGAGCGGCCCGGCGGCGAAGGATCGTGCGCTGCCCTTGGCCGTGACCTGCCAACCCGTGGCCGTGGCCGCCACGCGAAGCGGCGCAGCGGCCGTCCAGCGTTCGGTGCCCAAGGAGACGGTGAACTCGCCCGATGGGCAGGTGAACGACTGGGGCTTGCGCAGTCGCGTGCCCACGCGCACCCGAACGGTCGGTTCGACCTTCGGCGGCGCCGGCCGCGGCGGATCGAACCGCGGCGCGAAGGCTGGCTCGGGTGCTGGCTTGGCCGGCTCGGGCGCAGGCGCTTCGGCGACCTCGACGGGCGCAACGGGAGGCTGGCGATCGATGCTCACCGGCGGTGCAGGCTTCGTGGGTGCCGGCGCGGGCTCAGGCGGCGATGAGCACGAGGCCACCACGACCGATGCGCACGTGGCCACCAGGATCAGCCGCACCGAGGCACCAACGCTCCAACGACCTGCCATGCCACACCTCCGTGCGACAACAGCGTGCCGCTAGGGCAGGGATCGACAGGCAGCGGGAACCCGCTTGAGAATCGCAGGCGCGCGGAGCGATCAGCCCTCGAGCGTGCGCAGGCCCAAGCCGTGATCGGCCAGGCGCTCACGGATCTCGTCGAGGCTGGTCTGGCCGAAGTTCTTCACGCCCATCAGCTCGGCCTCGGTGCGGCTG
>JAGWXC010000250.1 GCA_018970045.1 Planctomycetota bacterium
CCGCGCAGGCTTCGCAGCCACAGCCGGGCTCGATCGGACGGTGATCCTCGGCGTGGCAGGCGTTGCGCAGCCGCAGCTGGCCGGCGCGCGTGAACACGTTCGCGTTGCGGCCGTTCCGCGTGGGCAGCACGCAGTCGAACATGTCGACGCCCGACTCGACCGCGGCGACGATGTCGCGCTCGTAGCCGACCCCCATGAGGTAGCGCGGGCGATCGGCCGGCAGGAGCGGCGCGGCGAAGCGCACCGTGTCGTGGATCGCCGCGGTGCCCTCGCCCACGGCCACGCCGCCGATGGCGAATCCCGGCAGGTCGCGTGCGGTGACGTCGCGCACGCTCGCTTCGCGAAGGTCATGCAGCGTGCCGCCCTGCACGATGCCGAAGAGCCCCTGCTCCGTCGGCCGCGCGTGGGCCTTGATGCAACGGTCGAGCCAGCGCACGGTGCGCGCGTTGGCCTCCTCCACGCGACGGCGGTAGGTCGCCTCATCGAGCTGTGCACGCGCGGGGGGGCAATCGTCGAAGGCCATGATGATGTCCGCGCCGAGCGCGTTCTGCACCGCCATGCTCTCCTCGGGCCCGAGCCTGACCTTCGAACCGTCGACGAACGAGCGGAACGTGACGCCATCCTCGTCGAGCGCATTGATGTCGCTCATGCTGAAGGCCTGGTAGCCGCCCGAGTCGGTGAGGATCGGGCCATCCCAGCGCATGAAGCGATGGCTGCCGCCGAAGCCTCGCACGCGCTCGTGGCCCGGGCGGAGCATGAGGTGGAAGGCGTTGTTGAGGATGATCTGGCTGTTGGTCGAGCGGACCTGCGCAGGGGTGAGGCCCTTCATGGCCCCTGCGGTCGCCACCGGCATGAACGCCGGCGTGTCGAAGCTGCCGTGCGGCGTGTGCACGCGCCCGAGGCGGGCGGCATTGGTCGTGGTGCCGGCCAGTCGCTCGTAGCGGATGGGCACGTCAGGTGTCCCGGCTCGCACGGCTCAGGGTCTCGCGCTCGGAGCGAGTGAGCGAGCCGATCCCCTGCGCCTGGATCTTGGCCAGGATGCGGTCGATCTCGGCATTGTCGGGTGCCTGGCGGCGGGCGCGGCGTGCCGCACCGGCGCGGCTGGTGGGGTCGACGCGGCCGAGGAAGTCGAAGAACCCGTGCAGGTGGTGCGTGTTGCCGATGAAGTACCAGCCCGCGATCGCGCCACCGAGGTGCGCCGCCTCGCCGCCGGCGTTGTTCCCCGCGCGCACGATCGTCCAGATCGCCCAGCCCAGCAGCAGGATCGCCAGCGTGCGCAGCTTCATCGGGATGACGAAGAAGAGCAGCACCTGCGTGTTCGGTGCCAGGCGCGCCGCCGCGAACATGATGCCGAAGATGCCGGCGCTCGCGCCCACCAGCGGCGTGGTGGGATCGTTGAAGAGCAGGCCGGGGATCGCCGGCAGCTTGAGCAGCGCGAGCGCCCATCCGCCCAGGTTGAGCGCCAGGTACATCAGCGCGCCGAAGATCCCGCACAGCAGGTAGAAGGCCAGGTAGCGCTTCTTGCCGAGGTAGCTCTCGATCACGCCACCGAAGAAGAAGAGCCCCAGCATGTTGAAGATCAGGTGATTCACGTCGGCATGCACGAACTGGAAGCCGACGATGCGCCAGAACTCCAGGCCGGTCCAGCCGACGAAGGGCTGCTCGACGACCAGGGCCTTCGCCGTCGAGAAGTAGAGCCAGCTGTTCAGCAGCGGCATCAGCTGGTAGCTGATCGTGCCCACCTGCGTCTTGGTACCGGCCAGCAGGATGGGCGCTTCGCCGCCCATGGCGGGCACCGTGCGCTCGGCGAGCCGGCCATTGGGCAGCCGCTCGACGCGGGTCTGCGAGACGGGCTCGGTGAGCACGACCTGCTTGCCGCGAACCTCATCGATGTCCACGCCCGGCGCCACGCTGACCTCCAGCGGCACCATGCGGGGCGGGAGGAACCCGTCGACCACGAAGACCGCCACGCAGGCGATGATGATCCACGCGGTCACGCTGAGCGAGGCCAGTGCGCCCGTGCCCCCCTGCTGAGGTTCGCGCCATCGACGCGACTCAACGCCCATGTCCGCCGCCCCCCGCTGCGCGCCAGAGATGGAACGCCGCGATCGTCTTGCCATCCTTGATCTGGCCGGTCGCGATGCGCCGCTGCACCTCGTCCGGATGGACGAGCTCGACCTCGATCTGCTCATCCGCCTCGAGCGCCTGTTCGCAGGGCGTGAGGGCCGTGGCTTCGTAGAGGTGCATGAGCTCGTCGCAGAAGCCGGGCGAGGTCAGGTACGCACCGAGCCGTCGCACGGACCCCGCGCGATAGCCGCACTCCTCTTCGAGCTCGCGGCCCGCCGCAGGTTCCGGATCCTCGCCGGGTTCGAGCTTGCCCGCGCAGAACTCCTCGAGCCACTCGCCGACGGCGATGCGGTAGTTGCGGATCATGACCAGCCGACCGTCATCGAGGACGGGCACCACCGTGACCGCGCCGGGATGACGGACCACGTGGCGATCGAGCATGCGGCCATCTCGTGCCTGGACCTGCAGGCACTCGATGCGCAGGAAGCCTGCTTGGTGGACGATTCGACCGGTCACGCGCGCTCCTTCCGAGGGGTCGGGCATGATAGGGTTCCGCCGTGGAATCGTCGCCATCCAACGAACCGCTGATCCGTGTCGCGCGGCTTCGCAAGCGCTTCGGGCGCCTTCAGGTGCTCAAGGGCGTGGATGTGTCGTTTGCCGCCGGCCAGACGACCGTCGTCCTCGGGCCCAGCGGCTGCGGCAAGAGCGTGCTGCTCAAGCACCTCGTG
>JAGWXC010000251.1 GCA_018970045.1 Planctomycetota bacterium
CCTGGTCAATTTGATCGGCGCGGCAGCGGCCATCGGTGTGGTCGCGCGGCTGCAGCGCTCGATTGAACCGGTTCGGTTGCTCATCGCGGCGTCCGTGCTCGATGCGCTGCTCATCGCCTGTCTCTGGCTGCCGCTGGGATGGCCGGGCACGATGGCCGTTCGCGCGCTCGAGGGCGTCCCGGACGCCATCACCTTCGGTGTCCTCATGCAGTTGCTCGGTCGATCGGTCTCGGGCTCCGTTGCAGGCAGGCTCGGCGTGGGCTCCATGGTGCTTCTGGGCGGCGTGGGGTGCGGCATGGCCATCGGAGGTGTGGCCGCCAAGCTGATGGGGCCGGGGTCCGAGCGCGTGGTCTTCGTGCTCGGTGCAGGCAGCTCAGCGCTCGTCGCCGTGTTGGCGGCCATCTGGCGGGGTGGGTTGGTCGGGGGCGACGATGCGAAGCCACTGCCGAGGGCGAAGGATCGCGAGGGCACCGGTGGTTCCGATCGAGTTCGTACCGTCCCCGCGTGGGTCGTGCTCGCGATGGCGTTCGTGGATCGTGCCACGGGCGGCGTGCTGACCGGGACGCTGAGCCTCTTCCTGGCCGGGTTCTTTGCGTACGACGCGAGCGAACGGGGTTGGATGGTCGGCCTGCCGCTTCTGGCGATGGCGGTTGGTGCGTGGCCCGCGGGGCTCCTGGCGCAGCGGCTGGGCACCTTGCGTGTACGGCTTTGGGCCGGAGGCATCTATGCGATGGCTCTCGCCGCCGTGCCGTTCGTCGGCGATGCGCAGCCGGCTCTGGTCACTGCGCTCGCGGTGCTCGGGCTTGCTGGTGCAGCGCTGCTGCCGACCAGCTTGGCGCTCGAGCACGCCGTGGACCGTGGGGCGGTTGGCTTCACGGCCTTTGCGACGAGCGGTGGCGTTGGTTACGCGAGCGGTGCGGTGATCCCGGTGATGGTGCTCGGTGTGGCGGGTGATGCGGCCTCGAGCTACCAGGGGATCATCGTGGGCTTTGCCCTATTGCACGCTGCGGTGACGTGCTGCGCGGTGGCGACAGCGCGGCCACGGGCGTGATGGCGGCCCGCCGGCGGGGTCAGTTCAGCGCGAGCGCTTCGTCGGCCGTGGCCAGGCCGGAGCGCCGTTCGGTGCGATCCATGTACGCGTTGCGCAACTTCTCGAGCGCACGGATCTGGATCTGTCGTACGCGCTCCTTGGTCACGCCAAGGCTTGCCCCGATCTGCTCCAAGGTGGGCAGTGCGCTGGCGATGGGCGCGTTCAGCCCGAAGCGGCACGCGATGACTTCACGCTCAAGGTCCGTCAGATCGGCCTGGTTCGACTCGAGCAGCCACCCGACTTCCGAAGCGCACTCGCGCTCGTGCTCGGCCCGAACGATGCCCGGGTGATCGCCGCGCTCCATGGCAGGGTCGAATTCCGTCGGAAAGCGCTGGCGGTGCTTGGTCTGCTTGATGCCGTGGCGGCTGAAGGCCTTCAGGATGGCGCGGCACGCATAGGTGCTGAACTTGAAGCCTCGTCCGCAGTCGAACTTGTCGACCGCGCGCATGAGCGCCATGTTCCCTTCGCTGATGAGATCGGCGAATTCGATGTCCGCATTGCGCACACGCTTGGCCATCGCCAGGACCAAGCCGAGGTTGATCTCGGCGATCTGGTCGCGAAGTCGGGTGGCCGCGTGCGCCCAGTGCAGCACTTCGCGGGCTTCGCGCGTTTCCAAGGGCTGGCCACGCTGCGCCTTCTGGATCCTGGCGACCCGGTAGCGCGCGTAGTTGAACTGCATGAACAGCACGCGCTCCTGCGCGCCCGTGAGCAGGAGGGAGTCGTTGCCGCGTCCCGAGGCGCGCTCCTCGTGCATGAGCGGGCAATACCAGTCGACCTTGGGGCGACGGATGGAGGGTGCGTCGGTGAAGATCTTCCGTTCGGCGTTGGAGCGTGCAAACTCGGGTGCCGGCATGAAATCCATGGCTTCGGACATCACCGACGTGACGAGCTCCGCATCCTGCGGCCCGAGCGCGCGGCGGGCCGAGGCGGTGAGCGGTGTGGGCGCGAAGGTGGGCTTGCGGGCTGCCGATGCTGCGGTGCGCTGTGGCATGAGGCCTCCGAGGGGATTGGACCTTTCAGCACGAACTGAAAACCGATTCGCAGTACGTCGTTCCGCAGTTTCAAGGTTCGGACAAGGTGGCGACATTTCGAGTCCTATAACAACTTTACAGACCTCAGTGCACCTCGCTCCGGCTTCGGAGGTCGCGGTGCGGGCCCGCCGCCCCAAAAAGCCACCGCGGCGCCCCTGGTCTGGAGCGCCGCGGTCAATGGTCTGAAGCGGGGGCCGGTCGGCCGGATCACTCAGGCTTGCCGCCCGAGGCGTCGTAGATCCAGGCTTCGCTCGCGCGCGGGAACTCGATCACCTCGCCGGCCTTGAAGAAGATGCCGAGTTCGCGGGCGGCCGCCTCGGGGCCGTCCGAGCCGTGGATCAGGTTGAAGCTGTTCGAGACGCCGAAGTCGCCGCGGATCGTGCCCGGGTTGGCCTTCGAGCCGAAGGTCGCGCCCATCATGTTGCGGCAGATCGTGATCGCGCCGATGCCTCGCACGGCCATCACGACGACCGGGCTGCTGGTCATGAACCGCACGAGTCCGGGGTAGAACGGCTTGCTCGCGTGGTCCTTGTAGTGGGTCGCGGCCAGGTCCTGCGAGATCTGCATCAACTTCATGCCGACGATCTGCAGGCCCTTCTCCTCGAAGCGGGTGATGATGCGGCCCATGAGGCCGCGCTGGACGGCGTCGGGCTTGAGGATGAT
>JAGWXC010000252.1 GCA_018970045.1 Planctomycetota bacterium
CCGGCGCGAGCGACTCGCTCGCCTGATCGATCTGGCACGCGCATATCGAGGTTGGACGCGCGTCGAGGTGGCACGCGCGCTCGATCGCGATCCAGGCAAGCTGCTGCCGGACAGCGGTAATCCCAAGCTCGATCTGGTCGTGGGTCTCGCAGAGGCGCTCGACTGGTCGATCGGCGACGTGGCCGAGGATCTGGGTGCGCCGCCGATCGATGACGCACCGCAGATGGATTTTGCGGCGCTTGATCAGTGCGCGCTGCAATGTCACCGCATCGGTGACTGGCAAGGCATGGTGCAGGCGGCGCGGCGCATGATGCTGCGTGCCACCACGTCGACGCAGCGTGCGGTGGCGTGCAATCGCGGCGCGGGCGGCTTCGACGGCATGGGACTGTTCACGCGATCGCTGCCCTTCCTGCAGAACGGCCTCGCCGAGCCAGGGCTGCCCGAAGGCCTGCGCTTGATGCTGTCGGTGAACCTGGCCAACGCGCACTACGCGCTGTGGCATCTGGTCGAGAGCCGCGCCGCGAGCCGAGACGTGCTCGACGCGCTCGCCGACCGCGAGGTGCATGAGCGACGCGATCGAGTGTGCAGGGCCTTCGCTCGATACGTACGCGGTTCGAGCGAGCGACGCATGGCGCAGCTGGATCCCGAACGCGCCGGCGTGCATGCGGCCGCGGCGCGCCCCGACCTGCAAGAAGCCATGGTGGAGTACGAGGATCTGGCCGACACCTTCGGTGACGATCGCTATGCCGCGCTGGCCAACACGTGCCGTGGCGCGTTGATCGAGGTGGACGCGCTCATCGGCCACCTGCCCGGCATCGAGGCGGTCGAGCGCCTGCAGATCGCGCTGGATCGCGTGATCGACGTGGCCTCGCATCCGCGTGGCGACTGGCTGGAGAGCTGGGGTTGGTGGTGCATCTATGGATGCAACGCCACGCTGCGTCACATGCCTGCCGAGCACGTGTCCATGTCGATGGCCATATTCACCAACAAGGCGCTCGAGATCGCCGACCGGCTCGACAACTGGAGCCTGCGCGAGCGCGCCTTCTCGGTGGAACTGGCCCGACGCGAGATGCAGCCCGACGAGCCGTGGGTGCTCGATGTGGAGGAAGTGCGCAACATCGTCGGCACCATGGGCCGCTTTCCCGCCTTCCGCGACAAGGGCCACCGCATCCTGCGTCACGCGCGCGTGGTCACCAACGAGGGAGGTGCGCGATGGCTTGGCGCGTGAATCGGGCGACCAGCGTGGTGGCGGCGCTGGCCCTTGCGGGCGCGGCGGCGTTCGCCAGCACGCGCGCGATCGCGCCAGGCCCCGCGTCGGGAGCGGTGGACACGCAGGCTCCCGCCACGCTTCCATGGTGGAAGAGGTCCCTCTCGCACACCGTGCAGGAGGAATGGATCTTCGCGCAGCACATGGCGCAGCAGTTCGGTCCACGTTGGCGCACCGCGCTTCCCGACAAGGTGGTGGCGAACCTGTATGCGACGTGGCTTCAGAACGGAGGCGCATCGCCGGACTGAGCGTCCGGCCAGTCAGCGCTGCGTAGACTCGGGCGCTCGAGCGCGCATGCCACCCACCGTCCACATCCTTGGTGCAGGCGGCATCGGCATCGCGGCGGCCGCAGGGCTGGTGCGCACCGGCTGGCATGTGACCATGGTGGAGTCGAACGCCGCGAAGGTGGCGGCCGGCGAGCGCGACGGCATGTGCATCGACGGCGCGTCGGCGATCCGCGTGCCGTTCGTGCCGTTCGAGGCGTGGCGGCCCGTGCCGAACGCCGTGGTGCTGCTGTGCACCAAGACCTTCGACAACGCGGCCGTGCTTGCCCGTCTGCCCGCAACGCCGCTGCTGGTTCCCATCCAGAACGGCTACGACCCGCAGCTGGATGCGCTCGATCATCCGTGCGAGGCGATCGCGTCGTTCGTGTCGGCGTGCCCCGCGGATCGACCCGATGCCCGCATCACGCGCGCCGGCGCGCTGCACATCGGCGCGCGACGCGAGGCCAGCGCGATGCAGCGCGAACGCATGGCGGCGCTCGCGAACGCGATCGGCGCCTCCGGACTCTTTCCGGTGCATCATGTCGATGACGTGCGCCCGTACAAGGCCGCCAAGCTGATGTACAACGCCGCCATCTCGCCGCTCGCCGCCGGCGCTGGCGTGGACAACGCCGAGCTGCTCACCGATCCGCTGGCCAACCGGCTCTTCTTCGCGCTGCTGCTCGAGAACCACGCCATCCTTCGACACGCCGGCGTGCCGCTGGCGCGCATCGGCCCCTTCCACCCGGACGTGGTGGCCCGCATCCTCCGCACCCCGCTGCTGCCGAAGCTGATGAGCCACTTCTTCCGACCGTCGCTGCGCGGCACCTACTGCAGCATGGCGCCCGACATGGGCGGCGGTCGCACCGAAGTGGACGCCTACAACGGGCATCTGATCCGGCTGGCCGGGCAAGGCCCCTGTCCGATCAATCGGGAGGTGGTGGCCATGGTGCAGCGCATCACCGAAGGCCGTCTGGCGCCGGGCCGGTCGCATCTGGAGCGGCTGGCCCAGACGCTGGGCATGGAGACGCCCGCGTGAACCTGGTCACGGGTGGCGCGGGCTTCATCGGTTCACACCTGGTGCATCGCCTGGTGGAGAGCGGGCAGCCGGTGCGCGTGCTGGAGCGACCCCTGGCCAACGTGGACCACCTGCCGCTGTCGCGCATCGAGGTGGTGCGCGGCGACATCCGGGACGACGCGGCGGTGACCGCGGCGGTGCAAGGCTGCGACCGCGTCTACCACCTGGCCGGC
>JAGWXC010000028.1 GCA_018970045.1 Planctomycetota bacterium
GAGGGTCATGGGCGGAGCGTAGCGCGCACGATGGAGCAGCCGACGTCTGACGTGCGTGATGGCGCAGGTCCTTCCGCGACGGACCGATCGGCACCGACGCCCGTCGACGGAGCGCTCGCCGGGCGCGTACCGTGCGCCGCATGATCGATGATCCCGATGGCATTGCCGACGAGGCCTACCTGTGGCTGCGAAGCCATCTTGAGGGGCACCTGTGCTTCGACGGCGAGCGCCGCCCGGTGAAGATCGTGATCGCGCCGGACGGACGCATCGTGGCGCCGGTCATGGTCGCGGTGCTGGCGAGCGGCGACGTGGTGCTCGAGCTGCCGGACGGGGAACCCGATTCGATGCAGCTCTCGGTCACGCCGGAGCGTTTCGTCGAGCGCGGCGAGGATGCAGCGCTCTGCGACCGCTGGCGGATCTACCACGGCGATGCGCCCGACGTGAACTGGGCGAAGCTCAGCATCGATGCCTGCCGTCATGCGGGCTACTACGTCGATGCCGAAGCCATCGTGGTGCCCAACGCGCTGGCCGCCGTCGAGCCTGCTGCCTGCAAGGCGATCAATGCCGATCCGGCCTTGCTCCTGCGGGCGATTCCAGGCGCAACGCGCACCGCGGCGAAGGATGTCCGCGTCGTGGGCATCGATCCCGACGGCATGGATGTGCGTCGTGCCTTCGATGTCGTTCGCGTGCCATGGCCCGATGACATCGAGGTCACGAGCGTCGAGAGCGCACTCGCGGCCGTCCGCGCGATGGCGGGCTGAGCGCGGCGGCGCTCAGGCCGTCGCTGCGGCCGGCGCATCGTTCAGCAGGCGCTCGGCATAGCTGTTCATGGCATCGCGCAACTGCTCGAAGCTCTCGAGCACGTACAGGATCGGCTGGTAGTGATCGATCTCGAAGCTCGTCGCGCAGACGGTCTCGAGGTCGAAGGGCCGGCGGTCGACCTCCTTCGAATCGAGCGCGTGCTTGCTCTCGCCGGGGCTGCTGATCAGTCCCGATCCGTACAGCTTGATCTGGCCACCCTCGCGGATCAGGCCGAACTCGACCGTGAACCAGAAGAGCCGTGCGAGCCGATCCGTGTGGACGGGATCGTTCGTGAGCAGCGCGGCCTTGCCGTAGGTCTGCAGGAAGTCGGCGAAGGTCGGGTCGGCGTGCAGCGGCACGTGGCCGAAGATGTCGTGGAAGATGTCGGGCTCGGGCAGGTAGTCGATCGATTCCTTCGGCCGGATCACGATGGTGGTCGGGAACTCGCGGCGCGCCAGGCAGGCGAAGAAGGCCTTCGCGGGCAGGTAGCCGGGCACCGCGCGGCTCTGCCAGCCGGTCAGCCGTTGCAGGAACGTGTTCACGCTCTTGGGACCTTCCAGGTACGGGATGTGGTCCCGGACGAGGTTGATGCTGCGCGCGCCCGACAGGTAGACGTCGCTCGCGTGGCCGGCGAGGTAGGCCATCTGGCGGTCATACAGGATGCGCCAGGTCTCCTGGTTCTCCTCGGTGTAGCCCGCGTAGTTCTGCGCGATGTAGACCTTGGTGATGTCGTCGTAGCCAGGCTCGCCGAAACGGTCGGCCATCGCCTGGGCGGCCTTGGCCTCGGTGCCGTCGATCATCGCGTGGTTCAGGCTGCCGGACATCTTGTTGCTTGCCATGGTCGGTCCTCGGTCCGCGATGGTACGCGTCGGCGCGCATCTACCATAGGCCCATGGCCAAGCGCACGACGTCGACCCGGACTCCCCGCACCACCAGCGCCCGCACGGCGGCAGCACCCACGGCGATCCCCGTCGCCGAGCATGCCACGCGGCGTGAGCGCGTGATGAAGGCACTCGGCTCGAGCGTGGCCGTGGTCTTCGCGGGCAACGACCAGGGCGGCCACTTCAGCCACTTCCGCGCGCACCCGCACTTCGAGTGGCTCACCGGCATCTCGGATGAACCTGGCGCGATGCTGCTGCTGGATCCCGGACATCCTGTCGCGAATCGGCGCGTGCAGCTCTTCCTGAAGCCCCTCGATCCCGAGCTCGAGAAGTGGGACGGCCTGCGCGAGGAGATCGCGAGCCCACTCAAGGACCGCTACGGCATCGCCACGATCTTCCGTACCAACGCCTTCCCCCGCTGGATGCTGGACAGCGCCAAGCGCGCCAAGAGCCTGACCTGCCTGCATCCCTTCGCCGCGCACACCGCTCCGGTCTCGCCCGACCTGGCGGTCTACCGCGAGGTCGCTTCGCGCATCCCGGCGTGCGCGATCCACGACGGCACCGAGATCATCGCTCGACTGCGTGCGGTGAAGAGTACCGCCGAGCAGGCGCTCATGCAGCGCGCGATCGACATCACCGCCGAGGGCTACGAGGCCGTGCTCGCCACGATCCGCCCGGGCATCACCGAGTTCGAGATCCAGGAAGCGGCCGAGCACGCCTATCGCAGCCACGGCTCGCGCGGGCCTGCCTACGGCACGATCGCCGGCGCCGGCATGAACGGCACGGTGCTGCACTACCGCGCCAACAACGCGCCGCTCGTGGCCGGAGACGTGGTCGTGCTCGACTCGGGTGCGCAGTACGCGGGCTACGCCGCCGACATCACGCGCACGTATCCCGTCGACGGCCGCTTCACGAAGCGCCAGCGCGAGGTCTACGACATCGTGTTGAAGTCGCAATTGGCCGCGATCGCGGCGGTGCGCCCCGGCGCGACCTTTGGCCAGGTCGACCAGGCCGCGCGCGACGTCATCACGAAGGCCGGCTTCGGCGACTTCTTCATCCACGGCATCGGCCACCACCTGGGGCTTGAGGTGCACGACATCACCCCCAACGAGCCGCTCAAGGCAGGCGCCGTGATCACGATCGAACCCGGCATCTACCTGCCCGCCGAGCGCTTCGGCGTGCGCATCGAGGACGACATCCTCGTCACGCCGTCGGGCCGCGCGAACCTGAGCGCGCACATCGAGAAGGATGCCGACGCGATCGAGCGCGAGATCCGAAACCGGGGCTGAACGGCGAAGAGCTTCGGGCATCGGGCGGCAGAGACGTCGCTGCAGGGATGGTCTGCATTGCCTTGACGGTCGAGTATCCGTCGTGCTTGCGGTCCACCCTCATCGTGGATCGAGCCGCTCGGCCTCGCCCCACGGCAGGTCGCACGATGGATCTCGTGCGGTCGTCCGCGCACGCATCATGCGCTGCCTGAACTCGCTCACGAGCTCGGCATGCTGCGACGAGACATCGGTCGATTCAGCGGGGTCCTTCGACAGGTCATAGAGCGCGATGGGTGCATCGGGATCCTTGCGCACGCCCTTCTGCACGGCCTTCCACGGACCGCGCCGCATCGCGCGCTGCCCGCCGCTGCTGGCGAACTCCCAATAGAGGTCGCGCTCGGGCGCCCGCGGCGCATCGTCACGCCCTGCCGTCTCGAGCCAGGGGCGAAGATCGATGCCATCCACGCCGCCAGCGGCAGGCGCCACGCCGGCAGCGGCGCAGAGCGTGGGCACGAGGTCCCAGCCAGTCACTGGCACGTCGAGCACGGTGCCTTCGGCGATCACACCGGGCCACCGCATGATCCACGGCACGCGGATCCCGCCCTCATGCAGATTCGTCTTGTGCCCGCGCAGCCCGCCGGTGCCGTCGAACCATGCGGGGTCGTAGCCGCCGATCGCGAACGTGCTGCCGTTGTCGCTCGTGAAGACCACGATCGTGCGCTCCCACTGTCCCGAGCGGCGCAGGGCCTGCTCGAGCCGCGCCACGTGGTCATCGAGCCTCGTCACCATCGCGGCGTAGGTCGCTCGTGGCGCAGCGCACGGCAGGTAGCCCTTGCCGCCCTCGTACGGAGGATCGTCGGCGACGGCGTGCCGCGCGACGGCCTCGGCTGGCGCCTGCAGCGCCAAGTGCGGCAACGGGCTCGCGAAGACGAGCAGGAACGGCATCTCGCGCGGGGCCATGATGAACGACGCCGCTTCCTCCGCCATGAGGTCAGGCGCGTAGAGCGACTCGCTGCGTGACGATGGATCGTTGCCCGCAAGCTCCACGCGCTCGCGGTCGCGGATGAGGTGCGTGGGATACAGGTTGTGGGCGTGCCGCTGGCACAGGTAGCCATAGAAGTGATCGAAGCCCTGCTCGAGTGGATCGCCCTCGCTGCCCGTGGTGCCAAGCCCCCACTTGCCGATGAAGGCCGTCTCGTAGCCCGCACGCTGCAATCGCTCGCCGAGCGTTTCGGCCGATGCGGCCAGCGGCGCCTGCCCACCGAACTCGTCCTTCGACGGGTTGGGGCGTTCGACGTTGTCACGCACGTCGGCGTGGCCCATGTGCTGGCCCGTCAGCAGCGCACAACGGCTGGGTGCGCAGACCGTGCTGCCGGCGTAGCCCTGGGTGCAGCGGACTCCCGTGGCTGCGAGCGCGTCCATCGCGGGCGTCGTGAATCGCTTCTGCCCCTGGCACGAGAGTTCACCCCAACCGAGGTCATCGGCGAGGACCACCACGATGTTGGGTTGCGATGGCCGCACGCGGGGCTCCACCGTGCGCATCTGGGTTGACGGCGGCGGATCCTCGCGCTCGAGCGCGTGCCGCGTGAGCAGCACGCCCGACCACACGACTGGTGACGCCGACACCAGGACCGACGCGATCGCGAGCGCGCGCCCCGTCCGCGGCCGAATGCGCGAGATGACCTCGCACAGCACGATGACGAAGAGCGTGAGGCTGAACTTGAAGCCGACCGCGCCCGAAAGCCCCCAGTCACGGATGACGACCGCGGCCACCGGGTTCACTTCCGTGCCGCCCTTGCGCAGGATGACCCACGTCAGCACGATGTCGCAGCACGAGAAGAACACGAATGCGATGTAGGCGTTCTCGTGGAGCATGGCCGGGAGGCTGAGGAAGCCTGGCCGCTTGGGCTGCGGGTCCATGGCTGCATTGAACCACGCTGCGCGGTCATCCGTGCCGCCTTCGCGACTCCGCAGGCCGCGCAGCTCGGAACCGCTCGGTCACTCTGGACGAGCGCGGATGGCGGTCTGCCGCGCTCAGAGCAGCGGGTCGTGGGTCGGCAGGTTGTGCGCGGGCGCGGTGTTCAGTTGCACCAACTGCTGGCCCTGCACGCGCTGCGCCGTCTCGGGATCGACGTAGTCGCTGTGGCAGCTGGCCTTGCCGGCCTCGGCGCCCACGGCCTTCTTCGTCTTGCTCGCGAGCCGGTGGATCTCGTCGGGGCTCAGCACGCCGCGCTTGGCGAGGATCTCCTGCTGCTCGGCCGTGAGCGCCGCGCTGCGCACGGGCTTGCCGCGCTGGTACTCCTCGTCCTTGCCGCTGGCGAACTCCTGGATCTCCTTCGAAATGCGCACGCTGCACCAGTCGTGGCCGCACATCGCGCAGAAGTCGGTGTCCACGTCGAGGTCTTCGTCGTGGTATGCGCGGGCCGTGTCGGGGTCGAAGCTGAGCTCGAAGTGCTTCTCCCAGTTCAGCGCCGCCCGCGCCTTCGTGAGCTCGTCGTCGCGGTCGCGCGTGCCGGGAATGCCCAGCGCCACGTCGGCCGCGTGCGCGGCGATCTTGTAGGCGATGCACCCCTGCTTGACGTCGTCCTTCTTCGGCAGGCCAAGGTGTTCCTTGGGGGTCACGTAGCAGAGCATGCTCGCGCCGTGGTAGGCGGCCGCCGTCGCGCCGATGCAGCTGGTGATGTGGTCGTAGCCGGGGAAGATGTCGGTGACCAAGGGCCCAAGCACGTAGAACGGCGCACCGTGGCAGAGCGTGCGCTGGAGCTTCATGTTGAACTCGATCTGGTCGAAGGGCACGTGGCCCGGACCCTCGATCATGACCTGCACGCCCTTGCGCCAGGCGCGCTCGGTGAGCTCGCCGAGCGTTTCGAGCTCCGCGAGCTGCGCGCGGTCGCTCGCGTCGGCCAGGCCGCCCGGGCGCAGGCCGTCGCCGATCGAGAAGGTCACGTCGTACTCCCGCATCACGTCGCAGATCCGCTCCCACGCGGTGTACATGAGGTTCTGGCGATTGTGCACGAGCATCCACTTGGCCAGAAGCGAGCCACCTCGGCTCACGATCCCGATCAGGCGCTTCTTGATGAAGGGCAGGTGCTCGCGCAGCACGCCGGCGTGGATGGTGAAGTAGTCCACGCCCTGGCTGGCCTGCTGCCGCAGCGTGTCGAGCACGATCGCCTCGTCGAGGTCCTCGATCTTGCGCCCGATGATCATGCTGTAGATCGGCACCGTGCCGATCGGCACGGTGGCGTTGCGGCAGATCGCATCGCGGCACTCGTCGAGGTTGCCGCCGGTCGACAGGTCCATGACCGTGTCGGCGCCCCAGCGCTCGGCCCACTGGAGCTTCTCGACTTCTTCATGCGTACCGCTCGACACCGGGCTCGCGCCCATGTTCGCATTGATCTTGGTCTTGCTCGCGCGGCCGATCGCCATCGGATCGAGCCTGTGCGCCAGGTGCACGGTGTTCGCGGGGATCACCATGCGGCCGGCGGCGATCTCGTCGCGCACCTGGGTCGCGGTCAGGTGACCCTCGCGCTCAGCCACGCGCACCATCTGCTTGGTCACGATGCCCAGTCGAGCCGACTCAAGCTGCGTGATCGGCACGAAGCCCTTCGGATGGATCACGCGCAGCCACTGGCCGCGAGCGGTCTGGAACTCGACGACCGAATGTTCATCGCCGCAGCAGTTCACGCAGGTCGGCCCGGCCGGGGCCTGAGCGAGGGCGACGACCGACCAGCCGTCCGGCAGGAAGTCCCACGCCGTCTTGCCGCTCGGTCCGGGCATGCCGGGGGTATCAGGGCTGCTGAACGAGAGCGGGCCACCGATGTCAGGGGCGTTGGCGAAACAGCCGGGATTGGTTCCCTCGGCTTGCGTCGACGGGTTCTGGGCTCCGTTCAGCGGCAGTCCGGGGCGGGTCAGGTCGGTGGTGGCAGCGGTGATCATGGGCGGAACCTCGGTCAACGGGACCCCGCTGAAGACGCCCAAGCGCCCTGTCGCATTCCTACGCCGGCATGATCCGGATCAGGTTCAGCGGGTGCTTCTCAGTCCCGAAGGACGCCCCGAGCGACCAACAGAGCATAGGCGAGACCGCTAGTATCGCCGAGACGGTCTTCTCAAAGGAGCACATATGGGCATCGAACGAACGATGTCCGGGGGTCTCCGGGGACAATCCGGATCCTGCGAGGCAGCCTCATGCTGACCCGCACGATCTTCAACGAAGGCGGCCTGCCCGATCTGGAGCCGGCCGACCGGGCGTTGGTCGATCGACTCGTGGCTGACCCACGGGCATCGGGCCGCGATCTCGCCAAGGCGCTCGACTGCTCCGAAGCCAACATCAGCCGTCGCCTCAACAGGCTCGTCGCTGAACATGCCGTGCGCATCCGGGCGTTCATGTCGCTCGACCGCGCCGGGCTCTCGGCCGGCGCGGTCATGCTCGTCCAGAGCCCCGATCCGATGGCGCTGGGCCAGCGGCTGGCCGCGCACGAGTGGATCCACTTCGTTGCCACGACGGGACCACTCGACGGTCCAGCCAATGCGTTGGTGCTGCATGGCTCCGCAGCCAACGGCACGGCGTTCCGTGCGCTCCTCGATCGCGACCTCGTCACGGATCCTGACGTCACGGTCGTGGATGCACGCATGGTGCTTGACAGCTTCGGCACCCAAGCGACGACCGACGCCCACCGCCACAACTGGCGCGGCGGCCGTCCGCTTGACCGCGTCAACCGCGCCATCATCCGCGAATTGCAGCGCGATGGCCGCGCGACGTTCGCCGCACTCGGCGAGGTCGCCGGCATCTCCTCGACGGCGGCGGCCGAGCGCTATCGTCACCTCATCGACGATCAATTGATCAGGATGTTGGCGTTCCCCGAACCATCACGCATCGGGCTGCGCGCCACGGGCCTGATGCTCGTTCGTCCGCGCATCGCCACCAGCGAAGCGCTCGAAGCGGCGAGGTCCGTGGCCAATCCCGGCTGGATCGCGATGCTTTCAGGCCCGAGCCTGATCGCGCTCGAATGCAGCGCGGCAGACGACCGAGCCTTGGTGGCCCTGACCGATCGCGTGGGGGCACTGCCCGGCATCTCCAATGCGGCACTATGCCCCTACCACGCGATCCTGAAGGAATCATTCGTCTGGTGCGGTGCCGACGAGGAGTGATCGCGAGCAGCCGGTACGCGCGTGGCGTATCCGCGCGACTACCGCGCAGCGTGCCGCCGCGTCACGTGCGGCTAGCCTGCGCCGCATGCACGCCGCCAGCCTGAGTGACATCCAAGGAGCCTTGGGCCGCATCGCACCGTTCGTGCACCGCACGCCAGTCATGACCTGCCGCACGATGGATGCCCTCGCTGGCCGCCCACTGCACTTCAAGTGTGAGTCGATGCAGCGCACGGGATCCTTCAAGCTTCGTGGCGCGACGAACGCCGTGCTCCGCCTGCCGGATGACTGCGCATCACGTGGCGTGGTCACCCATTCCAGCGGCAACCACGGCCAGGCGCTGGCGCTCGCGGCACGGCTGCGTGGGATCCCCTGCACCGTCGTGATGCCGCATGATTCGGCGCGCGTGAAGAAAGACGCGGTGCGATCGCACGGCGCCGCGATCGTCGAGTGCGAGCCCAACGCCGCCGCGCGCGCCGCGGCCGCCGATCGTGTGGTTGCCGATACGGGCGCCACGCTGATCCCGCCCTTCGATCATCCCCACATCATCGCGGGCCAAGGCACGGTGGCGCTGGAGTTCCTCGAGCAGTGCCCGAGCCTCGGTGCGGTGATCGTGCCGATCGGCGGTGGCGGGCTCATCAGCGGCATCGCCATCGCGATGAAGGCGCTCCGGCCCGACGTGCGCGTGATCGCCGCCGAACCGCTGAACGCCGGTGATGCGGCGATCGCCAAGCGCACCGGCCGCATCGAGCCCGTGCCGCCCACGCGAACGATCGCCGACGGCCTGCGCACCCCGCTGGGGCACCTCACGCTGCCGGTCGTGCGCGATCTGGTCGATGAGGTCATCACCGTGACCGAGGAGGAGATCGTCGCGGCCATGCGGCTGGTCTGGGAACGCATGAAGATCGTGATCGAGCCCAGCAGCGCGGTGGGCGTGGCGGTCGCGGTGCAGGACTCGTTCCGCTCGCGCGAGACCGTTCCCACGGGCGTGGTGCTGTGTGGCGGCAACGTCGATCTCGATGCGCTGCCATGGGTGAACGGCGGCTGAGCCTGGAATTCACCGCGCGTTCGCGATCAGTTCATCGAGTCGGGCCAGGCGCCGGCGGTGCTGCTCGCGCGCGGGCTCGAGGATCCCCAGCGCCACCACGTGCACGCGCGCCGCGGCCAGGTTGCCGGCCTCGAGCTGCGTGGCCGCGGCGAGTTCCCGCAGTGAGGGATCGAACGGGTTGATGCGCACGGCGCGCTCGATGTGGGCCCCGGCGCGTGCACCATCACCAGCAGCGCGGGCGATGCGCGCCAACTCGATCGCGTAGGAGTTCTCGCGGTCGGTCACGGCATCGAGCCGCTCCAGGTGCGGCGCGGCATCCGCATCACGGCCTGCGATGAGCGCGACCTCGGCGAGCTTGCGGTGCGGGAAGGGATCGACCGGGCGCGCGCGGCAGTAGCGCTCGAGCAGCGCGATCACCTCGGGCGCATCGCCCTCACCGCGCTCGGTGCGGCGGCGCACGGCAAGCTCGAGCAGATCCGGGTGGTCCGGATGCGTGCGCAGCAGCAGCTCGAGTTCCTTGTCGCTCACGGGCTCGACCCGGTCCTTGCCCAGGAGCGCGTCCGCCGCCGGCTCTGGCGCGAGTCCCCACGCCTTGACCTGCGCGCGCGCCCACGGCGTGAAGCGCTGGAGGAACTCCTCCTTCGAGACCTCGAGCACCTGCGCAAGCACCTGCGACTCGGTCGATCCCTCGGCATAGAGCGCGAGCATGCGGCGCAGGGCCTCGTCGCCCCAGGTCTCACGGATGAACTCGACCCACCAGTGGCCCTGGGCATACGCCTGGGCCCGGTCGGTCGGCTTCGCGGGCCGCACGAACGCCAGCAGGATCGAGTCGAAATCAAAGAGCGTGCCGCCCTCGAGCGCCGCCGCGAGCATCTGGCAATCCTTGTACTCGCGCCGCTTGTGCTGCAGGTCGACGGCGATCGCCTCGGTCATCCAGTGCGGGATGCGGTTGCGGGTCTGCGAAAGCGTGACCGTGTGCACGTACTCGTGGCGGACCACGTCGAGCCAGTCGAAGAGCCCCAGGTGCTTCTTGCGGCTGCCCTCGCGCGGGACTTCCATCGCGATCACCGGACCCGTGCACGCGGCGATCGTATGGATCGCCGGCAAGCCGGTGAGCCGCACCCCGAACCACTCGTGGTCGGGCATGAGCTCGATGCGCGTGCGCCGCGACGGCTCGTGGCCGAGCCGCGAGCAGACCTCCTCATGCATCGCATCCAGCTGCGCAAGCATGCCATCGGCCATCGCATCATCGATGCCCGGCTGCGAACGCAGCGTGAAGTGGCGGCCCTCACGCACCGGCCACGGCGCCATGTCCTCGAGCAGTCGAAGGCTCAGCGTGGCCCCGATGTTGAAGGGATCGCGTTCGACGGCTGCCCGCAGCGCTTCGAGCGCGCGAGCATCCTCGCCCGACTGCATGTCCATCAGGCCCAGCTCCATCGGTGGCTCGCTCCACTCGGGTGCGCGGTCCCACGCCCGCTTCAGGAGGACCGCAGCGTCCTCATACTGGCGGCGCCGCGACAGCATGCGGCCGACCTCGAGCGGTGCGTGCGGGCTGCCGGGTGCCGCACGATCGGCATCGGCGAGGGCCTGCTCCATCGCCTCGGGGCGAAAGCGCACGGCATGCATCGCCGCCAGGTACGCGAGGGCATCAGGATGCGTAGGTGCACGCGCGAGCACCTGCCGCAGCATCGGTTCGGCGCCGTCGGCGTCGTCCTGCATCAGCGCCGTGCGCGCACGCAGGAGAGCAGCAGCGGCACACGCGGGCGAGAACGCATCGATCGCATCGGCGATGGCCAACGCATCGGCGCGTTCGAGCGCGCCCGCGCTGAGTTCACCGCGCATGCGCCAGGCCTCCGCCAAGCGCGGGTGCTGCGCAAGCGCATCGGCCAGCGCCTTCCAGGCATCGGCGCGGTTGTGGCGCGCGGCGAGGATGCGCGCTTCAAGCAGCATCGCCTCCCAATCGGTCCGGTCGAGCGCCCGTGCTGCACCGAGCGCCTCGATCACGGCTTCGTACAGCTGCGGCGCCACGCGCCCGGTCATCGACCAGGCCTCGAGCGCCTCGGCCTTCGCCAGCACAAGGTCGCGCTGCCCCGGCGTGCGCACGACCGCCGGCATCGGCTCGCCCATGAGCGGCTCGAGCGCAGCGCGTGATTCGGCCAGCTTGCCCGCACCCGCGAGCGCGAGCCCCTTGAGCGCCGTCGCGCGCGGCGTGGCATCCTGGGCGAGGGCTTCGAGTGCGCGATCCCATGCACCTTGCTGCACGAGCGCGCGAGCACGGATCACCGCGGGCACCGATGGATCGGCGAGCGCGGGCTCATCCCAGCGCCATGCCCACACGGCCGCTTCGGCCGCACGCAGCGGTGTGTCGAGATCGCCCTGCTCCCACGCGCCGTAGCGCACACGCAGGTCCTTGAGCGCCTCGGGTGTGGCCGACTTCGAATCGAGCGCGGCTCGACTCGCCGCCGAGCGCGGGATCATGGTCGGATCCGGGCGACGCGCCTGGGGCGCGGCATCCTGGGCATGCACGGCCGTGGTCACGATGAGCGCAGCCAGCAGCAACGCTGCACCAATCACGACGACCGATCGGATCACGATGCGGTCTCGCGTCATGGCTTGAGCGGACGGCGATCGACCGTCCATCCTTGTGGTGGTGCAGGCAGCTCGACGAGCGCCCGGTCAGCATCGTTGAGCGGTCCGACCTCGACCGCGCGCAGTCGCGCGATCGTGCGATCGCCCTCGGCCGAGTCGCGCACCACGGCGATCGGCAGCGATGTCGCGCGGTCCCACGCCACGATGAGCTGCTTCGCCTCGCGCGCGGCAGGCGTCGAGGGACGCGGCACCAGGCAGAGCACGTCGCTCGCCGGCAGGTCCTTCCAGAGCGGGCTCTCGGGAAGCGTGGTCGACGTGACGATGTAGTTCGCGAGCACCTCGCTGCGGCGAGCCCCCACCGGCAGGGCCAGCGGGCCCTCGCCCGGCTGCAGCGGATCCATGCTGGTGCCCTCGGCCACGAGCTGCCGCTCGATCTGCTGCTTGCGCGCATCGTCGCGCTCGATCAGCCATCCGTCACGGTAGAGAAAGAGCCGGCGGTCTTCGCTCGCGCGGCCAGTGCCATCGATGAACTGGTCGATGCGCAGCGCGATGCGCCGGGCGGGTCCCGCGGATCCCTGCAGGACGAGACGACCCCGACGACGCTCAACCTCATCGGTGAGTGCATCGCGCTTCTCGATGATCACGGTGCACGCCATCGCGTCCAGTCGCGCGCCGGCCGCTTCGGCTGCATCCAGGATGCTCTCGATGCGCTCGCGTGCTGTGCCCGTGGGCGCTGGCTCGGCGAGCGTGCCACTGGTGGCAGGTGGTGCCGGTGCCGCGTATTGCTCCCCGCGTTCCTGGGCTGCGGCCGGTACCTGCGGCACATCCTGCCGCGCCGCGCACGCCACGGCCAGCGCCAGCACCACAAGCGCGTGCATCGTCACTTCGACTCCTCGAGCATGTCCATCATCGGATCGCTGCCCGCCGCGCCGTCGCTCGCCTCCTCGGCAGCGCTGCCGCGACCCACGGCGTTGACGATCGTGGCCAAGACGACCACCAGGCAGAGTCCCGCACGCCACACCACGCCGACGATGGGCTTGGCGCCGCGCAGGCACGGCTTGCAGACCAGCAACGCAAAGAACGGGGACAGCAGGATCGCTGCCCAGTGCACTGGGCGCACCTCGCCGTAGTTGTACGCATGGCCGCACAACGCAAGCACGCAGGCGATCGCGGCCAGCGTCGCGGCGGCGGCGGCAGTCCACGGCACGAGCTCGCATGCAGCCTCGGCCGGGCACGCGACGCCGCCCTGCTCGGAATCGGCCACGACAGGTTGCGCCGATGCTGCAGCGCGCAACCGAGCCGCCTCACGCAGGTTGAGGACGCCGCTCACCATGCCGAGTCCCGCGAGCGCTGCGGCCACGGCGAACGCCATCACGCCCAGGCTCGCGAAGTTCGCCAGAATCATGAGCACGCCCAGCCCCGCAAAGACGATCGCGGCCATCATCGCCATGCCCACGCTGCACGCATCGCGCGCCACGGCGGACCAGAGCAGCCCCACGAGAACGATCGACCCGAAGAGCCCAGCCTGGATGTACGGGTTGCTCGCGGCGAACACCACGAACTTCCAGGCCAAGCCGCCGAGGATGACGCTCACGATCAACCACTGCACCCACCACGCCGAGCGCATGCTCGCCACGATCGCTCCGACGATCGCCGCCACGCCGACCGCGTACGGAAGCACATGCCAGCGCTCAGCGAGCGGAAGACCAACGGGACCGGCCTCGAGCAGGAAGCTCACGATGAAGGCGATCGACGCCGCCATGGCCTGACCGACCTGCGCTCGGCGCACGGCCTGCTGGCGATCATGTTCAGCTCGTCGCGCCACCGTCACCACGCCGAAGCCGCCCACCGCCATCCCGGCGATCGCCGGCAGCACGAGGACCTTGACGAGATACAGCGCAACCTCAGGCAGCATGCGTCACTCGGCCTTCGTTTCGTCCGCTTCGAGCCCGATTACCAGGCGCACCTCGTCACCGAGTGCCTTCGGCGGCTTCTCGATCCCCCACGTCATGCCGAAGTCGCTGCGCTTGATCGTGACCATGCATTCGAAGCCGACCTTCTTGCCCGTCGGTCCCTTGCCCACGCCGGTGACGACGCAGTCGACCTGCACGGGCTTGGTCACGCCATGCAGCGACAGGTCGCCGGTCAGCGTCCAGTGGCGCTCGGCCACGCGCGTGCCGCCGGTCGAGCTGAAGGTGATCGACGGAAACTCCTTCTCGTTGAAGAAGTTCGGGCCCTTCAGGTTGTTGTCGAGCTTCTCGCTCCCGGTATCGATGTTCTTCAGCTCAGCCACGGCCTTGATCACGGGCGCGGCCGAGTCATCCATCGGCCACGCCACGCTGCCCGAGAGCGCATTGATGCGGCCCCAGAACTGCCCGGCCTCCAGGTGCTGGATCCGGAAGAGCGCCATGCTGTGGACCGGATCGAGCGTGAGCTCGCCCGCGGCGGCAGGTTGCACACGCACCGCCTCGGGGTTCGCCGGAGCGCTCCACATGGGCCGCGATGCAGCCGCCAGCAACGGAAGGGCGATCAACGATGAAGCGACGATCAGGGTGCGCATGCAAGCCTCCGAGGGGTCAGAGGATCATACGGAGCGTTCCTGCGCCGGATCATTGCGCCCGGGCGAATCACGGGGAACGGCGCACTCGGTCACGTCGGCATGATGGTTCCGCACGAATCCGGCGGCGCGTCAGGGTGCCAGCGCCTGGTGACCCACGATCTCAAGACCGAAGCCGTGCAGCCCGGGCAAGGCGCGCGGATGATCCGTGAGCAGGCGCAGTCGCGACAGGCCAAGGTCACGCAGGATCTGCCCACCGATGCCGTACTCGCGTTCGCCCATGGGCTGCGCCTTGCCGCCGATCCCCGATGGCCGGGTGAGGTCGGGTGCGTTCACGTCATCGCCGGCAGCGCGGCGAATCGCGTGCAAGCGCGATCGAAGGCTGTCATCGGTCTCCTCGGGGCGCAGGTAGACGAGCGCACCGCGCCCGGCCGCGCGGATCGCGCGCAGCGACGCACGGATCGTCTCCTGCCCGCTGCGGTCACCGGCCGCAGTCGCGCCGAAGATGTCACCGAGCACATCGCGGCGATGCATGCGCACGAGCACGGCCTCGTCGATCGGTGCCACGGTGCCGTCGGCGCCGGGGATCCCGACGCCGCCATAGGTCAGCGCCAGGTGCGGCTGCGGATCGATCGTGCTGTGCCAGGCGAGCACCGTGAACTCGCCCTCGGGCGTCATCACGCGTTCACCCGTGACGGGCTCGATGCGGCGCACCAGGCTCTCGCGGCGCAGGCGCCATTCGATCACCTGCTCGACCGAGCACATCTTGAGCCCGTGCTGCGCGCAGAGCAGCTCAAGGTCCGGCACGCGGGCCATCTCGCCATCCTCGCGCACGACCTCGATGATGCACGCCGCGGGCCGCAGGCCGGCGAGCCGGCACAGGTCCACGCTGCCCTCGGTCTGGCCGGTGCGCACGAGCACGCCGCCGTCACGCGCGCGCAGCGGGTTGATGTGGCCCGGTCGCACGAAGTCATCCGGCCGCGAGCCGGGGTCGCACATCAGGTGGATCGTCTTGACGCGGTCGCGCGCGCTGATGCCCGTGCCTACGCCGTGCCGCGGGTGACCATCCACGCTGACGGTGAAGGGCGTCGCACGCAGGCTCGTGTTGATCGCCGCCTGCGGCACCAGGTCCAGCCGCTCGCACGATGCACCGTCGAGCGCCACGCACAGGTAGCCGGCGCCCACACGGGTCATGAAGTTCACCTGCTCGACCGTCAGGGACTCGGCCGCACACACGAAGTCGCCCTCGTTCTCCCGGTTCTCGTCGTCCACCATGACCACGATGCGGCCTGCGCGGAGTTCGTCGAGGATCTCGGGGATGGGGCTGAGCGGCATGGGAGGGAAAGCGTAGCCGCGAGCGTCGTACGATCGCGTCATGCCCATGCCAGCCCGTCGCACCAGCACCCGATCCAGCACGTCGAAGCGGACCACGAAGCCCGCGGTCGCCACGCGCGCGCCCAAGCTCACCCCATCGCAACGCGCCATGATGCAGCGCTGGTTACTGGAACTCACCGACCTGCCTACCGCCGCAGGCCGTGAGCACCGCGTCATGGCATGGATCGACCAGTGGCTCGCCGCGCGCGCCGACCGGCTCGCCGTCGCGCGTGACGATGCAGGCAATTACCTGATCACGCGGCGCGATCTGCCACGCGGAGGGCAGCAGGTGCTCATGACGGCGCATCTGGATCATCCGGCGTTCGTGATCACGCGCATCGAGCGAGGGCGCGTGCACCTGGAGTTCCGGGGCGGGGTGCTCGATGCCTACTTCGCCGGAGCACGGCTCGATGCGATCGATGCGGGCGATGCACACCATGCGCTGCGCATCGAGCGTGCTGACCTCAAGGCCACGCCCTTCAAGACCGTGATCGCCGTGCCCACGGGCACCGCGGCCGCCAAGGCACGCGCGCTGCAGGATCTCGCCGTGGGCGACATCGCCCGCTGGCGCTGGTCAGGTTCGCGCGGAGCCGAGCGGGCGCATGTGGCCACGCACGCCCTGCCCGCGCTGGTGCCGGGTGGGCGCACGCGGCGGACATCGGTCCTGCGCACGCACGCCTGCGATGACCTGGCGGCTGCGGCGATCGCGCTGGCGGTGCTCGATGCCACGCTCGCCCGCAAGGACATGGCGCACCTGGGCCTCGTGCTGACCGTGGCCGAGGAAGTGGGCTTCATCGGTGCGATCCATGCCGCGCGCAACGGCTTCCTTCCCAAGCGCGCGCTGCTCCTGAACCTTGAGAACTCGCGCAGCTACCCGCACGACTCGCCCATCGGCGCCGGTGCGATCCTGCGCATCGGCGACCGAGCCACGGTCTTCGATGCGGGCATCGTGAATGCGCTCTCGGCCGAGTTCGGGCGGCTCGCCAAGGCCGATCCGGACTTCCGTTGCCAACGCAAGCTCATGCCCGGCGGTTGGTGCGAGACGACCGCCTTCGGCTGCTACGGCTACCGAAGCGTGTGCCTCTGCCTGCCGCTGGGGAACTACCACAACATGGAACGGCTCGAGCGCGTCGAGGCAGGCTCGGGCCCGGCGCGCATGGGGCCCGAGTTCGTCTCGATCGACGACTGCTCGAGCCTTGCCGCCATGCTGCTGGTCGCGGCGTCCATCCTCGCCAGGCCCATCGCGTGGGATGGCAAGGCGACCATGGAGATGCTGTATGCGCAGAAGAAGCGGGTTCTGACCGCGCAGACCTAGAGCGCGCATCACTCCGGGCAGGGTCCCCACTGGCCGATCAGGAATCCCAAGTCGATGCTGTCGACCACGCCATCCGCGTTGATGTCGCCGCGTGGAGCACCCACCTGCCCCCATTGCGTCAGCAGCACGCCAAGGTCGGC
>JAGWXC010000253.1 GCA_018970045.1 Planctomycetota bacterium
TGCGCCATCGCGTTGCCGAACCATGCGCTCACCCAAGGAATGCCGGCAATCGGGCTGCCCGATCCGTGCAGCCAGTACAGCACCGGGAACCGTTGGGTGGGCATGGACTGGTACTGCGGGGGCAGCCAGACATGGAAGCTCACGGTGGCACCAGCGTTGGCGCTCTGGAAGGTGCGGTACTGCACCCCCGACGCGGTCACCGGCGGCGTGGTCCACGGCCCATGTTGGGCGTGGGCACTGGCCGACAGGGCCAGGGCCATGACGGTGAGCAGCGTTCTGGACATGGTGCGCATCGTGGGCATGGTCTGCGTTGGGATTGTTGCCCGGATCCGGCGTCGGACAACCTCATTCAGGAATCCTGCGCCAGGGCGATGGCCCCGCATAACCCGGCGTCGTCACCCAGCATGGGCGGGACCACGAACGAACGCAGTCCTTCATCACGCAGCGCGGGCGAGTCGACGTAGCCCGCGAGCGCGGCCTTCAGGTGGAGCCTGCACCGATCGAAGAAGGCGGCTTCACCAAGCTGCCCGGCCTTGCGCACGCTGCCGCCGATGATGATGCGCCGTGGTGACAGCATGAGCGTCATCGTCGCGAGCGCGTGCCCCATCGACTGCGTAACGGCCTCCCACGTTGGATCGTCAGCCGCCAGATCTTCGGCGGGGCGACCTGCCCGAGCGGTAATCGCCGGCCCGGCGCACAGGCCTTCCCAGCAACGGCCGTGGATCGCGCATGCGCCCGCGAAACGATCGCCCTCCGCACGCGGCATCGGGATGTGCCCCATCTCTGGATGCACCAGCCCGTGCACTGGCTTGCCGCACACGATGGCTCCGCCACCAATGCCGGTCCCCACCGTGACGTAGATGAAGTCTTCGAGGCCCTGTGCCGCACCCCAGCGACACTCGCCGATCGCGGCACCGTTCACGTCGGTCTCAAGAGCGATCGGCAGGGATGGGAAGGCATGGCGGAAGGGGGCCAGCAGATCGGTGCCGGCCCAGCCGCGCTTGGGCGTCGTGGTGATGAAGCCGTGGGTCGGTGACGACGGATCCAGGTCAAGCGGCCCGAACGAGGCGATGCCGATCGCCATGACCTGGCCCACACGATGCGAAGCATCTTGCATCCATGACGTGACCTGCGCGAGCACCTGCGCCGGGTCATCCCCGGTGGTGAATCGCTCGCGCGCCAGGATCCCTGCACCGGGGCCGGAGCCGACCGCCGCAATGATCTTCGTGCCGCCCAGTTCAACGGCGCCGACAATGGGAGATCGTGGGGTCATCGATGGTGCCTTGACGTGATCATGATCGTCCTTTGGGCTTCGACGCGTGCCAGCCCTCAAGCCGCCGCGCTTGGCGGATCCAGGTTCGGAACACAGCTTCGTCGAGGTCGTCCATCGAGTGCAGGTGCAGGTACCGGGTGTCGGGATCAGCCGCCGCGACCGGCGGCGGCGGCTTGAGGGAAGCACCCTTGAAGAACGCGAGCTTGATGTACGCCTTGAAGCAGTGCAGCCCGAGGAACCAGCCCCGGCCCGGGCAGCCCCAGAGGGGCGAGTTCCATTTCACGGCGCGCTCCACCTCGGGCAACTCGTCGGCGATGAGTTGATCGATCCGCTCGCCGACGGCGCGCTTCCACTCCGGCATCGCGGCGATGTACGCCAGCACCGGTGCATGACCGTCGGCTTTCGCGATCTGCGGGTTGCCGCCGCTCAAGAGCTTGACCGGTGCGATGGCGCTGGCGGCAGGGGGCCGACCCTTCGTGGTGGGGCGTTTGCTCATGCGCAGTGCCCCTTCATGGCCACACGATGTGGGGCGATTTGGGGCCAGCTCAGTGAGCATCGTCGATCGGGCGCGATCACTTCCGGAGTCTAGATGGCGGGCGATCCACGATGTCATCCGTCGACCGTGGAGCGGATCCGCGGTACAACCCGCCTCGATGCAGCGAGTTGATGCCAGCACGGTCGATCAGCGCCGTCGCGAGCGAACCCTCGCGGCGTGGACGCTGGCGCTCGCCGTGGCTGTCCTCGCGGTGAAGGCCGCAGCCTGGTGGTTCACGCGATCGACCGCGCTCTGGTCGGACGCAGTCGAGAGCATCGTGAACGTGATCGCAGGGGGCATGGCGCTGGGCAGCCTGGCGTGGGCTGCCCGGCCAGCCGACGAAACGCACCCGTATGGTCATGGTCGCATCGAGTTCGTGACGGCTGCCTTCGAGGGCGGGATGGTGCTGCTTGCCGCCGCCGCGATCGCGATCCGAGGTGTCGAAGGGTTGTTCGCGCCCACGCTCGAGACCGGCATGATCGGCCGCGGCCTCTGGCTCGCCGGCGGGACGGCGGTGGCCAACGCACTGATGGGTGCGTGGCTCATGCGCCACGGAGCGCGACATGGATCGATCGTGCTGCGCGCGGGCGGAGTGCACCTGCTCACGGATGCGGGATCCACGCTGATCGGCATTGCCTCGCTGCTGCTGGTGGCGTGGACTGGTCAGCCGATGTGGGATGCGATCGGTGCGATCGCCCTGGGCATCGGTGCGCTCGTGGCCGGGATTCGGCTCGTCCGCGAGGCGATGGGCCTGCTCCTTGATGAAAGCGATGCGGCTGATGCACGGCTGATCCGGGATGTGCTCACGCGTCGCACGCAGCCTTCGGCCGGAGCCGATCAACTGTGCTCGTTCCACAAGATCCGTCACCGCCACGTTGGGCGCGAGCACTGGATCGATTTCCACGTGCAGTTGCCTGC
>JAGWXC010000029.1 GCA_018970045.1 Planctomycetota bacterium
GGTTCCAGCGATCAGACGCCGGCCCTGCTCGATCAGGCGCTCACGCACATGAAGCGCTTGCGCGTGGTCACGCTGGCACGCAACGTCGGTCAATGCAGCGCACTCATGGCGGGCCTGCAGGCGAGCCGGGGTGCCACGGTGGTCGTCATGGACGGCGATCTGCAGAATGCGCCCGAAGACATCCCTGCGCTCGCGGCCGAGCTCGCCCGTGGCCACGACCTCGTCAGCGGCTTCCGCGGCGGCCGCGTCGAGGGCCCGATCCGTCGGATCCCGAGCCGACTGGCGAACTGGCTCCTCCGCCGGGTGAGTGGCTGTGACGTGCGTGACATGGGTGGCTACAAGGTGCTGCGCGGCGAGGTCGCACGCAGCCTTCGATTGCGGCCCGGGCAGCACCGCCTGCTCCCGGCGATCGTGCACATGCGCGGTGGCTCCACCAGCGAGATCACGGTGCAGCACCACGCTCGGTTCGCGGGCCGAAGCCACTACGGACTCTCGCGCACGCTCGATGTGCTCATCGACATCGTGCTGCTGTGGATGCAGGGCTCCTTCAAGAGCCGCCCGATGTACCTCTTCGGTCGGGTGGGGATCGCGCTCATCGCCATCGACTGCGTGATCATGCCGTGGCTGCTCTACGAGAAGTTCGCGATGGACAAGGACATGGGCACGCGCCCGCCGTTCCTCGTGGCGATCATGCTCTTCCTGAGCGCGCTCTTCATCTTCGCGGCGGGGTTCATGCTGGAACTCCTGAGCGAGGCCAACAACACCGTCGGCGGCGTGCAGCCGTACTTGGTGCGCAGCGTGCGGCAGGGGCGTGCGGTCTAGCACGGCAGGTCGCTCGAACCTCATGAACTGAGCGCATCACCCGCGTTGTACTTGTAGAATCCGCCCCATGGATAAGAGCCAAAGCGATCCTGGGCGTCCGCTCGTCGTCATTGCTGATCGGGAAGAAGCGCGCGGTGAAGATGTTTCGTTCGTCTCGATCCTCGTGCCCTTCTACCGACGACGGTTCGCGTTGGCGGCGCTGTGGCTGGCTCTTGTGGCTCCAAGCATCGTCGTGTTTCCTTCGCCGTCAGCCTCACGACGCTGGTTCTTCTCCGTGTCCTTTGAACCAGCACCGGAGATCAATGACCGTAGCCAACTCCAACTCAACGTCCAAGTCCAAGCACAAGGCCAAGGACAAGGACTTGAAGGCGTGGCAGGGTTGCTGTCCGGAATGAGTTCAAACATAGTTGCTGGCGAGCAGATCACCGTAGAGTGGTCACGGCTGGGCTCTGGCTCCAAGGCGGAGTTGCTGCGACAACAACTCAATGTTTCGGCACAGTCTGGTGGCGAGGATGTTCCGGTAGCGGTTGGCGCGCTCCATGCAGCGGCACACGTGTGGGCTGCTGAACAGGCAGCCGCATGGAGCAGCCTCCGTGCGGCTACAGAGTCTGCATTGCTCCTCCGTGCCGACTCGCTCATTGTGGACGCCACAGCGACCATGCAGGAACGCCAAGCTGCCGAGACGGCTTTGGCCGAAGTGCGCGCTGCTGCTGCTGCCCCGCCGCGGTGGAAGGTTTCGGAGATCGGCTCGACTCCGGTTTCGCCGGCAGGAACGGGAAGGACCTGGGCCCTGCGAATCTCCGCATCATGTGTTGCAGCTGTGGCGGTGGTCGGAGTGTTGATTGGCTGGTCAGCGATCGCTTCCGCGTCGAGACATCAGCCGGCGGCTTGAGTACTCGTAATCTTGTGCCTGGCGTTCTCGCGCGATAGCGTTCCCGCCCCCATGCCGTCGCTCTTCGATCCACTCACCGTTGGTCGCCTCACGCTTCCCAACCGCGTCGTCATGGCGCCGCTCACGCGCTGCCGTGCCGCGCAGCCGGGCGACCTGCCCACGGCGCTCATGGCCGAGTACTACGCCCAGCGCGCGAGCGCGGGTCTCATCATCAGTGAAGCCACGTGGATCGAACCGCAGGCGAAGGGTTACCTGTGGACCCCGGGCATCTTCACCGCGGCCCAGCGCGATGCGTGGCGGCAGGTGACCGATGCGGTGCATGCCGCAGGCGGCCGCATCGTCTGCCAGCTCTGGCATGTCGGACGCATTTCGCACGCCAGCGTGCTGCCTTCGGGGATGGTGCCGGTCAGCAGCATGGCCACCGAGCACGATGGCCACACGTTCGCGCTGGATGCCGAGGGCAAGCCCGGTCGCGTGCGCTGCACGCCATGCCGCGCGCTGGCGTTCGAGGAGGTCCTCGCGCTGCCACGCACGTACGGACTGGCCGCCGCCCATGCGATCGATGCGGGCTTCGACGGAGTGGAAATCCATGCCGCCAACGGCTACCTGCTCGAGCAGTTCATGAATGGCGTGCTCAACACGCGGGATGATGCGTACGGCGGCTCGATCGAGAACCGATGCCGCCTCGTGCTGCAGGTCGTCGAGGAAGTCGTGCGCATGATCGGTGGCGACCGCACGGGCATTCGGCTCTCGCCGCACGGGCAGGGGATCGGGCCACGACCGGATCCCGACTGGGAACCGCTCTCGTTGCGGCTCATGCGAAACTTGGCGGCTCGGCGCGTGGCCTTCGTGCACATCAACGACCACACGTCGAAGACCATCGAGAGTCCGCACCGTGAACTCTGGCGGGCCATGCGCCGGGAGTTCGGCGGTCCGTTCATGGTCTGCGGTGGCTACACCCGCGAGACCGCCGAGCGCGAACTCGCCGATGGCGTGGCGGATGCCGGCGTCTTCGGCAAGCCGTTCATCTCGAATCCCGATCTCGTCGAGCGACTGCAGCGTGGCGCGGAGCTGGCTCCGTGGGACCAAGCCACGTTCTACGGCGGCGATCACCGGGGCTACACGGACTATCCGCGGGCGAGCTGAGGGCGATCGACCGACGGTTCGTTCACGCGGCGGTCGGGGGAGCAGCGCAGGAACCAAGGATGCAGCGTGCTTCGGCGCGGGGCCGAATGCGATCACCATCGTGAAGGCTGGCCCGCGCGGCTACGCTGCAAGCATGCACTCGATCGCCCGCTGCGTGATCCTCGCTCTGTCCCTCGTTGCGATGCACCCCTCGGCTCGCGCCGAAACCGTCACTCGTGGCTGGGCGAACGCCCCCGAGAGCGCCGAGACCGTGAGCCCCGCCTGCGCGAAGGCGCTGGAGCGTGCGGGCACCAACCGCGCGGAACTGGAATCGGCGCTCGCACAGGCAAGTCCGTCGCTGCGCCCGCACCTGGAGTGGCTCGTCGCGCACATGCCCGAGGCTGACCTGCGCACGGTGAAGGGCGGGTTCCTCGCGCTCGATGCGCAGCAGGCCCTCGATGCCTGGCAGTCGGCGCCTTGGCGCGAGCAGGTGGGCGAGGACCTCTTCCGCGATGCGATCCTGCCCTATGCGAGCGTGGATGAATCACGCGAGGCCTGGCGCGAGCGGCTGCGCACGATCGCCCAACCGCTCGTGGGTGATCGCACCTCGCTCGCGGCTGCGGCCACCGCGGTGAATCGCGGACTCTGGCCGATCATCAAGGTGCAGTACTCGACCAAGCGCCGCAAGGCGAACCAGAGCCCATCCGAATCGATGGAGACCGGCCTCGCCTCGTGCACGGGTCTCAGCATCCTGCTCGTCGATGCCTGCCGCAGCGTTGGGATTCCCGCGCGTTTCGTGGGCGTGCCGATGTGGATGGACGGATCGGGCAACCACTCATGGGTGGAGATCTGGGATGGCAGCGCGTGGCGCTTCACGGGCGCGGCCGAGGCGACCGGCGAGGCGCTCGACCAAGGCTGGTTCACCGCGCGCGCCGCCGAGCAGCGCAGCGACGACCCCAAGCATGGCATCTACGCGGTGACCTGGCAGGAGTCGCCGATCGCCTTCCCGATGGTGTGGAGTGCCGCAGGGCCGGTCTCCCGCGCACGCGATGTCACGGATCGCTACCGCTCGCTCGGCACGGCCGTCCCGGCCGGGCAGGTGCGTGTGTATGTGAGCGTGGTCCGCGGCGATCTGCGTACGGCTGAGCCGGTCGTCGTGAGCGATGCGCAGGGGCGTGAGCTCGGGCGCGGCACGACCAAGGATGAGCGCTTCGATGCCAACGATCACTTTGCGGTGCTCGTGCCTGAAGGCACCGCCGTGATGGTCTCGGTGAACGGCACCGAGGCGACGATGTCGACGACCGCGGCCAAGGATCCGACCATGGCGCGCTTCGTGCTCAAGCCCGCGAGCCTTCCATCGCCCGGTGTCATCGGCGACGAATCCAAGCGCTCCGCCAAGGGGCCCGCGGGCAAGGCCGTGACCAAGGCAGCAGCCGAAAAGCTCGAGGGTTCGCTGTGGAAGTCCTACGCCGCCAAGAACACCAAGGCCGCCCAGGCCGAGCTTGAGTCAGGCGCGATCACGGCCGACGGCGTCACCATGCCGATCTGGTTCACGGTCCATGGCGAGAAGCCCGAAGGCGGCCGCAGCCTCTGGATCAGCATGCACGGTGGTGGCGGCGCTCCCAAGGAGGTCAACGACCAGCAGTGGGAGAACCAGAAGCGCCTCTACGACTTCCCTGGCAAGGGCTTCGTGGCTGGCGAGGGCGTGTACGTGGCGCCGCGCGCACCGACCGACACCTGGAACCTCTGGCATCAGGGCCACATCGATGCGCTCTTCGCCCAGCTCATCCGCGACATGATCCTGGTGCACGACGTCGATCCCGATCGCGTCTACATCACCGGCTACAGCGCCGGCGGCGATGGCACGTATCAGCTCGCTCCGCGCATGGCGGATTGGTTCGCGGGTGCGGGCATGATGGCCGGCCATCCCAACGAGACCCAGCCCGACGGCCTGCGCAACCTGGCCTTCACGCTGCACATGGGCGGCAACGACGGCAACTTCAATCGCAACGGGATCGCCCGCGAGTGGTCGACACGGCTCGACGACCTCGCCGCGAAGGATCCTGGCGGTTACCCGCACTTCGTGAAGGTGCACGAGGGCAAGGGCCACTGGATGGAGCGCGCCGACGCCGAGGGCATCGTCTGGATGGCCAAGCACACGCGCGTCGAACGCCCCACGAAGATCGTCTGGCTGCAGGACGACGTCACGCACGACCGCTTCTACTGGCTCAAGGTCAAGCAACCCAAGGCGGGCAGCCGTGTCGTCGCGAGCCGTGCCGGCAACACGATCACGGTCGAGTCGTGGCGCGACCTCGGCGAACTCACGATCCGGCTCGATGACCGCATGGTCGACCTGGACCAGCCGGTCATCGTGCGCACGCCCACGACCGTGCTGCACGACGGGCCCGTCACGCGCAACCGCAAGGTCATGGAAGCCACGCTCGCCGAGCGAGGCGATCCCACGGGCATCTACACGGCCGAGGTCACCGTCACGCTGCCCGCGACCACGTCAGAGCCTGCGCCGGCTCCCACCGGCGATGCCACGCCCGCCAAGGCGCCCTGAGCCGGCGCCGCGGGCATCGCTTATCGACAGTCCCGGGTTCCTTCGCGGCGGTTTCCTCGTCGGCGCGCGCCCAGTGCTGGCCTACACTTGCTCGTCCTCCAAGGAGACCTTCTCGTGAACCCAGCCATCATGACCGAAGCCGCTGCCGCGACCACCAACGCCACCTTCACCGCCGCCGAGAAGGCGAAGCTCGAGGCCGACGTCGAGGCCTACTGCCAAGAGATCCGACCCATCGAGGAGATCGCGTACCTCGAGCGCCGCTTCAACCCGGCGATCGGCGACTTGGCGAAGAAGCACAACTTGCTCGGCATGAGCATGCCCAAGCAGTACGGCGGCCGCGGCGCCGACAGCCTGACCTACACGCGCGCGCTCGTGCGCATCAACAAGGAAGGCACCGGCGTGCGCACCTTCTTCAGCGGCCACTGCTCGATCGGCCAGTTCCCGATCCTGAAGTACGGCACCGAGGAGCAGAAGCAGCGGTACCTGCCCAAGTCCTGCCGCGGCGAGTGCACGCTGGCGTTCGGCCTGACCGAGCCCGAGGCCGGCTCGAACCCGCTCGAAGGCACCTGCACCTACCGCCGCGAGGGCGACAAGCTCATCATGAACGGGGTCAAGTACTTGATCTCGAACGGCTCGGTCGCCGACGCCGTGATCGTCTTCGCGTTCCCCGAGGGCGCGACCGGCGCCGACCGCCGCATGAGCGCGATCATCGTCGACACCGCCGGCGACACCTTCGAGAAGGAGCAGCTGCACTCGAAGCCCGGCATGTACACCAGCGACACCGCCATGTTCCAGATGAACGACCACCCGGTCGACGGCCGGAACATGCTTGGCAAGGAAGGCGAGGGCTTCCGCATCGCCATGCACACGCTCGTCTCGGGCCGCCTGAGCGTGGCCGCGGGCTGCCTGGGCACGATCGAAGACTTGCTTGACGAGTGCGTGCGCTACTGCAAGGAGCGCCACCAGCACGGCAAGGAGATCGGCAAGCACCAGCTCGTGCAGGATCACCTGGCCCGCATCGAGATCATGCGCGCCACGTCGGACGCGGTCATCGAGCGCGCCGCGATCGCCAAGCAGGTCAGCGACGAGAACCCCGGCAACAAGGAACTGCTCGGCAAGGCCGACTTCCTTGTGGCGCAGGCGAAGTACTGGGCGAGCAACGCCGCTTGGGAAGCCGCCGACCGCGCCGTGCAGATCTTCGGCGGCCGCGGCTGGAGCGAGCTCTACCGTCCGTTCCGCCACCTGCAGGACGTGCGCGTGTGCCGCATCTACGAAGGCACCGACGAAGTCATGAAGCTCAAGTTCGGCGCCGCCCTGCTCGGCAAGGACTTCGAAGCGTTCAAGTGATCACGGTTCGGCGATCCGCCAACCATCAAGGCACTCCATGCGGGCCCCGGATTCCGGGGCCCGCTGCGTTGGATGGGCCCGTTCGCCTTATGGCTCGCACGGACCAAACGCACCCAGCATCAGGCCAAGGTCGGCGCCATCCGTGATGCCATCGCCATTGAGATCGCCCAGCGGCGTAAGTTCCCACGCGCCCAAGAGCAGGCCCAAGTCTGCACCGTTCACCTGACCATCGCCGGTCAGGTCGGCAGCGCAAGCTGGTGCAGGCACCATGCCCATGATCGATGCGCCGTCGCCGTGCGCGACGACCGTGAGCGCGCCAGCGATCGCCACGGCGACTGGGGCACGCGACAACGCCGGCGATGGGCCCATGCGCCAGGCGCTGCCATCGCGCACGAACGTCTGCAGCCGGGTCGAGCTGGGCAGCGCGATCATGCTGGCGCCAACCGCCACGACTCCCGCCGATGGGCCCGTCAATGCCTCGCGCCAGAGCCCGTCGTCCGTTGCGCTCCACGCGGACATGTTCGTCGTTGCCGGCAGCGCCAGAACGTCACCAGCCAGATCAAGATTCGTGGCGGTCGATGCCATCGGCAGGGATGTGGTCTCGGTCCACTGCGAGCCAGTGCGCTCGAAGATGCTCGCCACCGTCAGGCCAGCGCTCGCCACGAGTCGATCACCCGACAGCGCAACGCTGCGTCCAATGCGACTGTTGGATACGGCAGGCGTCTGCACCAGGGTCGCCTCGTTGGTCCAGGTTCCGTTGACCAGCCGAAGCACGTCGACGCGTCCGGCGTTGAGCACGGTGCCGGTCGAGCCGCCCGCGGCGTTGGGTTCGCCGATCACCAGCGTGTCGCCGTCGAGCGCAAGGGTGTTGCGTCGAGATTGCGTGCCGGGAGCTGGCACCAGATCAATGATCTGCTCCGAGGTCCACACGCCACCTGATCGCACGAAGGTGACCACATCCTCGCCATCGACCGTTCGCGCTGCGATGCGCTGTCCATCGGCGGCGACGGAAAGGCCGACCTGCCGGCCATCTGGCGCAACGAGCGTGGTTTCCAAGTACCAGACGCCGTTGATCGAGCGGTACACGTCGACGCCACCACCAGGGCCGGGGCAACCCACGGCGTAGAAGCCATCGCCCGCGGCGATGCCGCCGTTGGAGAAGCCGCGCTCGATGACGCCGATCTGGTCAGGAATGAAGGTCGCCACGGGCGCATCGCCGCACACGGCCGGCGGACCCGAACCGATCGGTGCCGTGGCCAGCAGCAGATCACCGCCACAGGCGACCAGATGGAACTCGCGGCCCGGGCCGGGCGAGCCTGCGATGGTGCACGCTGGCAGGGCGCCACCCCACGATTGAGCGATGCGCCAGACTGCATCCGGCGCAGGAGTGCCGAGCACCTGAAGGGAGACCGTGGTCGACTCAGGGGTGACCGTGAGCGCTGGCGCACTCAGCGCAAAGGCGGGGCTCGGCAGGGCATCGAGTTCGATCGTGATCACATCGTCGGCGCCCTTGCGGGTGATCGAAACGGTCGACTCGATTGAACCGCCTGATCGAATGATCGTGGTGCCCACGCCATCACGGCCAAGCGTCACCTGCCCGCCTGCCCGCAGCGAACCGCCGGTCACCTCCAGCGTGCCACGGGACAGGGGCAGCGTTGGGCTGCCCACCTCAGGGCCACGCTCGGCCACCGTCACGGGGCCGCTGGTCGTCATGGTTCCGGTGAGCACCAGCGAACCTTGCCCCTGCATGCCGATCACGGCTTGGCCCAGCACGTCGAGGTCGATCGCGTCCAGCACGCCGCTCGCGGTGGGATTCTGACCAAGCACGAGCGTGCCGCAGCGGGCCGTCGTGCCCGTTCGCGCCAAGCCGCTGCCGAACTTGCCGATGGTGAACGCGCCGCCGATCGACACCGGTCCGGCAGGGGGGAAGGTCGAGCTGGACGAGATCAACCCCGTCAGCGATCCGACGCCGGTGCCGAGCGTGCCAAGTTCCAGCGAGCCCGCGCTGAGCGTGGCCGAGCCCGTGTGCTGCAGGCTGCCAGTGCCAGCCACGCCAATCCGCAGTGCGCCGTCGATCGTGAACGTCGAGAACCCGTTCATGCGCGCTTCGCCCTGCGCATTGCTGACCGTGGCAAGGTCGAACGAAGCGGCGCGGATCGACGTGCCGCTGAGCGTCAAGGTGGCCGTGACCCCACTGGTGTCGCCGATCACGAGGGCCGGCGAGAACGCGCTCGACCAGCCCAGGTCAAGCGGGCCACCAGCGCCAAGGTTGACGTTGCCGCGGCGAACGATGAGCCGGAGCGCGCTGCTGCCGGACAAGGGCATCGAGACCGTTGGTGCGCCGAGGTTCGAGAAGATCGCCGTCGAGGTGGCATCCGGCGCGCCTGCCGACCATCGTGCGGGATCGCTCCATGCGCCATTGGTCGTCGAGGTCCAGGTGGTGTCGGCTGCGATCGCGGAGCCGCACACCGCAAGCGCGGCGAGCCATGGGGCTGTGCGACCGCCGTTGCACGCACCACGACTGGTTTGGTCTGCAGGCATCGATGCGCAGCGGGCGCTGTGGCGCGCCGTGATCTGGAAGTGGTTGATCGTCTGTCGTGCCATGGTTGGTCTCCTCACTTGGCCGAGAGCAGGTCGCGACCGAGGATGCCCTTGGTCGTGAGTACGGAGTGCGAGGTGCGGGAACCGTCGATCGAGAGGTTGCCGAAGTAGCCGTCTGCGCCAAGCGGCGTGTCGCGGCTCCAGAGTCCATCCAGACCGCGCTTGACGAGCGAGGCGTCGTCGGCGATCGCGTCGGCATTGGGCAGCAGCCACACGTGGCCGTCGTAGAAGAGCGTGGCTGGTGTCGATGCGGCGCTAGCGTTGTAGTTTCGGGTGGTGGTCGTGCCGAAGCTCGTCGCCGGGCCCGATCCGCCTTGGCACCAGTTGTGCTCAAAGGTGAGCGACTTGAGTTCGGGATACGCCGCAGCGAACAGCGACTGGCGCTGCCAGGCATTGGGGTACGTGTTGGGGGTGCGGAAACCGCCCTCTGAAGCGGCGCGGAACACCCCTGGATCCCACATCGCCGACGACGCCATGGCGTAGCTGCTGCCGATCAGCGTTGGCGAGGTGTACATGAACTCGCCCGGGTAGTCGAAGAGTCCTCGCACCTGCCGGTAGGTGTTGCGGTCGTTGGGCGCGAAGTACACCGGGTCGTAGTACCGACCATTCAGGTACTGGTGGAAGGATCGAACGGCGAGCATGCGCCACGCGCCGGTGTAGCCCGTGGTGCCCCCAAAGTCCATGGGTTGGTAGATCGCCCAGTTGCCGCAGTTGCCGGGATAGTTGGGTGGGCAGACACCGCCACTAAGCCAGTATCCCCACAGGCCACCGTTCAGGTCCTGCCCAAGGATGAGTTGCGGCGGGCACTCGAGCTGCAGGTACTGGTTGCAGTTCCCGTTGGTCAGGCCGAACTCGCTGCGGTGCGCGCACCACTGCAGCCCGTTGTTGTCGCTGGCGTAGAGCGCGTGCGCCGTGCCGAGCTGCATCAGGTTGGACAGCGACACCGCCGTGCCACTGCCTGAGCGCATGCTGGCCGCGGCAGCGCCGAGCACCGCTACGAGCAGCGTGGAACTCGCCACGCCCACGGCAACATCAGCAATGGTCATGGCACGACGGATCCCGCGATCGGTGTTCTTGGTCATGGAGCAGACTCCAAGTCAGGTTGTGGGGCACCCGGAACATATGGATGCATGAGGTGAAGAGGTGGCCGGCCGCTCGCGGCCGGTGCGCCCGAATTGTGCACGGGCCGCCCAGGGGGGTCAAGCAGAATTCGGATGATTCAATGAGCGGGATGGCGACTCGCCTGCGCGTTCAGCGCGCAGGCCCGTCGCACATCGATCCCTCGCCGCCTGATCTTGGCGGAACCGACCTCAGTTCGCCATCGCCTTGCGCAGGGCGGCGAAGCCGTCCTTGATGACTTGGTCGCCAGCGGCGCGGATGATCGTGGTGCCGACGGCGCTCACTAGGCCGCTCATCTTCACGATCGTCGCGGTCCAGGCCATCTTCGTACCGGTTCCGTCGGGCACGAGATCCATCTTGGTCTCGACGCTGAAGGCAGTGCCGATGCCGGTGGCATCCACGCGGATCGTCACGTGCTCGTTGGATCGCTTCTCGACGAGCGTGAAGGTCATCTTCAGGGTGGTGCGGATGAAGCTGAACCCCGGCTTGACCTGGCAGAGCACGCTGTCGGGGCCGGTGCGCGTGGCGCTGACCATGCCGGGCACGACCTTGCTCAGCGCATCCAGGTCGGTGAGGAAGGCAAATGCCTTGGCAGGGGGAGCGTCCAGGTGTTCGGTGCCGCTGAAGGGCTCGTGCGTGGCCATGATCGGAGTTTAGGCCCAGGACAGCACAACGGGCACGTGCCGCGGCGAGCACCCGCACTGCCTGAGCGCACCTCATCGAGCCGATTATGGCCGCTGCGTCCATGTTTCCCACGACCATTGATCCCGTCAAGACTCCTCGTAGCATGCATCCCTTCTGGGTTGTCTTCATGCCACGTCGTCTCCCGCGAATCCTTGACGCGTCCTCGCGTCGCACGAAGCAATGGCTGATGGTGGGCTGGGATGCCGCCTCGGCGGCGCTTGCGCTGCTTGGTGCAGTGGCCCTGCGGCTGGGCACCACCGCCCCGGGGCAGTCCGTGCAGTGGTGGGAAGTGGCAGCCTTCGCGTGCCTGGTGCCCGTGGCGTTCCAGCTTCTGGGCCTCTACCGCGAGATCACGCGCTACGTCGGGCCTCGCGTGGCGTTCACGATCGGGCAAGGCACCGTGATCGCGTGCATCGCGCTGGCGATGCTGCTGTTTGTTTCGCCCGACCGCGGCGTGGGGTTCCCGCGCACGGCGATTCCGATCGCCGGGCTCATGGTGCTGCTCTCCAGCGGCGGCATTCGCTTGCTCGTGCGGCACATGCTTCGGGCCACCGTGGTCGGCAAGCGCCGGGTGGCGATCTATGGTGCCGGCGATGCTGGCGCGGGGCTCATGATCGCCATGGCGCAGGATTCGGCCACGCAGGTGGTCGCCTTCTTCGATGACAGCGTGAGCCGGTCGGGTGGCGCAATCCGGGGTGTGCCGATCTTCGGAACGGATCGTCTCGCGGAGCGCCTGGTAGCGCTGAAGATCGAGGCCTTCCTGGTGGCGCTCTCGCCTGGCGCTCGCCGCAAGCAGCACGCGATCCTGGAGCAGGTCAACCTGATGGGTGTGCCTGTCTTAGTGGTGCCCACGCTTGCCGAGATCCATGGCGGCCAGGTCCGGGTGGACCAGCTGCGCCCGGTGGCGCTCGAGGATCTCCTTGGTCGCGAGCCTGTCACGCCCGATCGCGCGCTGCTGGGGGCTGATGTCACCGGCAAGGTCGTCATGGTGACCGGCGGTGGCGGTTCGATCGGCAGCGAGCTCTGCCGGCAGATCGCCGCGCTCGGGCCGGCGTCCCTGATCATCATTGATCACGGCGAGTTCAACCTGTTCCAGGTCGATAGCGAGCTCAGCCGCCTGCTTGCGCAGGGTGCGCCGGGCTCAAGCCGTGTGTCGCTGCATCGTCACCTGGCCAGTGTGACCGATGCGGTGCGCATGGACCAGCTGATTGCCCAGCACCTGCCCGACACGATCTACCACGCGGCGGCGTACAAGCATGTGCCGATCGTGGAGGACAACGAAGCCGAGGGCGCCGAGGTCAATGTGCTGGGCACGCTGCGCGTGGCCGAAGCGGCCATCCGGCACAGCGTGGCCAAGGTCGTGCTCGTGAGCACGGACAAGGCCGTGCGCCCGACCAACGTCATGGGCGCCACCAAACGCCTCGGTGAGCTGGTGCTGCAGGGGCTGCAAGCGGAGCTCGATGCGGCTGGGGCCAGCCATGATGCAGCGATGCCCCACCAGGCATTTGGTGCTGGCGCAAGCGGATCGCCGATCGCCGATCTGCTGCAGCAGCGAGCGCAGCGTTGGCGCGCGCGGGGGCAGGGGGTCAATCACGACCAGCATGCCGGTACGCCGCGTCGCACCGTGTTCACCATGGTGCGGTTCGGCAATGTGCTGGGGTCGAGTGGCAGCGTGGTGCCGATCTTCCGCGAGCAGATCGCGCGCGGCGGGCCCGTCACGGTCACGCACCCTGAGGTCACGCGCTACTTCATGACGATCCCCGAGGCCGTGCAGCTCATCCTGCAGGCGGGGGCCATGGCCCACGGCGGCGAGGTCTTCGTGCTCGACATGGGTGAGCCCGTGAAGATCGCCGACATGGCGCGCAACATGATCCGCCTGGCCGGTCGCAGCGTGCGCGATGCCGAGCACCCCACCGGCGAGATCCAGATCCAGTTCACGGGCCTTCGCCCCGGCGAGAAGCTCTACGAGGAGCTCATCATTGGTGGCGATGTCGATCGCACCACGCATCCGGCGATCATGACTGCGCGCGAGGGCTTCGTGCCGTGGGGTGAATTCGAAGACACGCTGCAGCGACTCGAGGCGGCGGTGAGCCAGCGCGATGGCAAGGCCGTGCGCGCGATCGTGGAGCGCTTGGCGGGTGTGAAGCGGCCGCAGGACACATCGACGATGTCGGCGCGGAGCTGAGTGGGCTGCACGTTGGCGCCCTGTGTCGTGGTGTCGGTTCGCTGCCGTCAGTGCGACACGCCATCGCGCTGCACCACGCGCCACGCGGTGAGCCACAGGATCTGCATATCAAACCAGAACGACTGGCGGCGAAGGTACTCCTCGTCGAGCTCGACCTTGCGCGATTCAGGGATGTCGTCGCGGCCGTTGATCTGTGCCCAGCCGGTGATGCCGGGGCGGAGCGCGTCGATGCCGCGGGCTTTGCGGGCTGCGATCAGTTCGTGCTGGTTGAACAGGGCGGGGCGGGGGCCGACCAGACTCATGTCCCCCTTGATGACCGACCAGAGTTGCGGCAGCTCGTCCAGCGAGAGCTTTCGCAGCACGCCACCGACCGGCGTCAGCCGGCTGGCGGGGTCGGCCAGCTTGTCAGTCGCCACCTGCGGCGTGCCCACCTTCATGGTCCGGAATTTGGGCATCTGGAAGATGCGCCCGTGGCGGCCGACGCGGGGCGACCAGTAGAGGACAGGACCTTGAGAGGTCGTCGTGACCAGCACAACCGTCAGCGCGGCCGGAATGGCGAACACTGCGCCAGAAACAACGGACACGATCATGTCGAAGCCGCGCTTGATCATCGTTGCGCCGCGATTCCCAGTTCCAGCGCCTCGGCGCGGATTCCGTCCGCGAAGTGTCTTGGCACGAAGCCAAGATCTGCGGTGGCAGCCGAGTGGCAGAACGACTTGTCTTCGTTCAGCCTGTCCAGCTGCTCGGCACGGATCGGCAGCCGAAGCCCGGTTCGCTCAATGACGCGCAGGGCCGAAGCCGATAGGCTCGATGGAAGCGGCAGGAAGACGGGCGCGATTCCGACCGCCGCGCCTGCTGCCGCGATGAGCTCGCGCAGCGTGAGGGGATGGGCCCCGCTTACGACGTAGTCACGCTGGATCGCGACGTCGCGCAGTGCTGCCTCGACGATCGCGCTTGCAACGTCGTCAACGTGCACGGGCTGTTGCAGTGCGTCGCCGCGACCTGGTACTGGAGCAATCCGCCATCGTCGGAGGTGCCTGAGCAGCCTGCTCATGTTCCGGTCACGTGATGATCCATAGATCATTGTGGGCCGGATAATCGTCCAATCCAGCCCTGATTCCCGTACGCAGGTCTCGGCAGCTGCGCGGATCGGCTTCGATCGAACTGGCAGCGACGTGAGCACCGCAGTGGTGCTCACGAACACGGCTCGTCGGATTCCCGCGGCCTTCGCGGCATTGATGACGCCAGGAATGTGGCCGAACCCCATCGACGCCACATACAAGAGCACCCCGTGGCCGCGAAAGGCGGCCATGAGCGCAGAGGAATCGCCAAGTTCCGCGGTCGCCACCGAAGCGCCAAGCAGGCGCACCCCTGTTGTGTCTGAGGACTGCCGTGCTACGACAGTCGTCTTGATGCCTAGCCTTGCAAGCGTTGCTACGACGCGTTCGCCGGTGAATCCGGTGCCTCCGGCCACCACGAATCTCATCGGTCACCCCCGATGAGGCTCTGGAGGAGCGCGAGCGTCTCTGATGCTTGGCGTTCCCTGGAAAATCGCGGGCTTGCGGCGTAGGCCATTGCGGAGATCTCGTCCAAAGCCAATGGATCATCGGCAAGTCGTCGAAGTTCGCGGCAGAGGTGCTCCGGTCCTTCGCCGTCGATCACCAAGCCACCACCCTCGGACGCGACTTGTGAGCCCGCGCCGCGCGGGCCAACGAACAAGACGGGGCGGCGCGTAGCCATGCACTCAAACATCTTTGACGGGATGACAGTACGCATCGCTTCTGTCTTCTTAAGGAGGACCAGGCCAGCATCCATGGTCCGCCACCAATCCGGCATCGACTCGGGTGGCTGTGTAGGCAAGAATCGAACCATTCCTGGGCATCTGTGAAGCACTTCGCGCTCCAAGTCCTTGATGAAGGGCCCGCCTCCGATCAGGAGAAATCGCACCCGAGTCTCCCGCAGCATGCATGCTGCATCGATTAGAAGATCGGTGTCATGGGCCGTGCCCAAGGTCCCGGGATATCCCACGACGAAAGCCCCGTCCAATCCAAGACGCTCCCGTAATCCTGAGGGGGGATCACCAGGCGTGAATCGCGACAGATCTGCACCCCCGACGATCGTTGTAACGCGTCGCGCGCCCTCTGAGAGCACGTGTGGCTCGAACGCAGGTGTCAGGACGGACACAGCCTCGGCAGATCGATAGGCATGGCGTTCCAGAGCCTTGAAGACGCGGTATGAGAGAGAGCCCGCAGGAAGTACCGAGTCCGGCCAAAGGTCACGAACTTCAAGCAAGAGGGGGCAGGAGCGGAATCGCGCGTACAGAGCGCCGGCTGTCGCACAGAAAAGGTGTGGCGTCGTCGCCACGACGACGTCGGGTCGACCCAAGCGAAGCGACTGAAGAGCGGCTGACGCACAGTACGATGCATGATCGACCAGTTTCCCTGCCCGCGATTGATGGTGCGCGACATAGGTCCACACGCGCGCTACGGTGTACCCATCCTGTTTCGTCACGCTCCAAAGCCGATTGCGGTGGCCTGAGTAGATCTTTCCCTCCGGGTAATTCGGATGGTTGGTGATGATCGTGACATCATGGCCCTGTTCCGCCCAGATTCTGGCACGCTCCGCGATGTGATGTGCCGGTGGAGGGGGCTCCGGTCGAAAGTAGTCGGTGAAGAAGTGGATCCGCACGATCGACTCACGCGCTGAGCAACTCTCGCTCGAGGATCGAAACAATGCGTTGACCTGCCTGACCGTCCCACAAGGGTGGCACTTGGCCGCGCTTCCACTGGCCGGCAAAGAGCCTATCGAGTGCAGGCTTCAGCGACTTTGGATCTACCCCGAGAAGTTCATTGGTACCCATGGTGACGGTCTCGGGGCGCTCGGTGCTCGTACGCAGCGTCATGCATGGCACGCCCATGACGGTGGTCTCTTCGGTAATCCCGCCGGAGTCGGTGATCACGCCCTTGGCGTGCTTTACGAGGTAGTTGAACTCAAGGTAGGGCTGCGGATCGACGAGCAGCATGTTCGACGGGACCGCACCGACTTCGCGCATCGTCTTGGCGGTGCGGGGATGTACAGGGAACACGACCTTCATGCCCCGGACCGACTTGGCGATCGCCTGGAGCAGCTCAGCGAAGGTGCTGCCTAGGTCCACGTTCCCGGGTCGGTGAAGCGTGGTGACGAAGTACTCGCCAGCCTCGAGGCCCAGCTCGGACCAGAAGTGCGGCTTGACGAACCGATGCTGGTTGGCCAGGAGTGTGTCGATCATGGTGTTGCCGACGAAGTGGATGCGGTCCTCGGGCACGCCGCTGCGACGCAGATTCTGGTTCGCCACCTCGCTGGTCGTGAAGAAGAGGTTCGTGATCGAGTCGGTGACCATGCGGTTGAT
>JAGWXC010000030.1 GCA_018970045.1 Planctomycetota bacterium
CCTCGGACCAGCCAGAGCGCAGCCACCGAGAGCAACACCGCCAGCGCGATGCGCTGCAGGCGCGCCGCCTGCGGATGCGCGGCGCAGGCCGCGAGCGCACCTGCACCAACGAACGCGCTCACCCACGCACTGCCGCGCCAGAGGTTCTCGAAGTCCCCACGGAGGACGAGCCCGACGTCCAACGCGGCCATGACGCCCGCGGCGATCGCAAGGCAGCCCTGCCACGCGACGGTACGGCTTCGCGCCAGGACCACAAGCAACCCCGCGGCCACCACACACGTCAGCGCATCCATCGCCAAACTGCCGGCAGGACCGAGTCCGGCGAAGGGCACGACCGCCTCGCGCGAGATCGCCGAAGGATCGAGATCAAAGTGCACCAGGGGTGTCCACGCCACCACCGTGCGCGCGGCGAGCAGACCAGCAAGCGTGGACACGAGGCAGCAGACCACCACGCCATGCTCCGCGTCTGATCGCTCAGACAGCCATGTGGATGTGGACGCCACGGTCACGCCGGGAAGATTAAGGTCAACAGACGCGCATGCGATCGTCCATGCCGCACCACGGCATGGTCAGGACTAAGTTGATCCGGCGGTCGCCCACACGACCCACTACCCTCCCATCCGTGCCCCAAACCATCACCGCCATCACCGTCTACTGCGGCAGCGCACTCGGCCGGATTCCCGGCTACGAGGCATGCGCCCGCGAGGTCGGTCGTGAACTCGCGCGCCGCAACCTCACGCTGGTCTACGGCGGCGGAGGCATTGGCTTGATGGGCACCGTCAGCCGCTCGGCGAAGGACGCCGGCGGCACCGTCGTCGGCATCATCACCGAGCAGTTCCTGAAGCTCGAGCAGGGTTGGCAGGGCTGCGACGAGCTGATCGTGGTACCAGGCATGCGAGAACGCAAGGCGCTGCTCGAATCGCGTGCGCAGGCATTCCTGGTCCTGCCCGGCGGCTTCGGCACCTACGAGGAGTTCTTCGAGACCTTCGTCGGCCTGATCATCGGTCGCCATCCTGCACCGATCGGCCTGCTTGATGTGGATGGATACTTCGACCCGCTCTGCCAGCTGCTCGACCACGCGGTCGAGGAGGGTTTCGCGCGTCCGGCTGCGCGCAGCCTGGTGCTGCGCGACACCGATGCCTCGCGCCTCATCGATCGCATGATGCGGCTCGAGGAGAACCTTCCCGACCCCATCGAGATGCTGCCGATGCACGGCGACGGGGAGCGTCGCGGATGAGCTCGCCCATCGGCCTGATCGCAGGCCAGGGCCAGCTGCCCGTGCTGGTCGCGCGCGGCATCCGTGCCGCCGGCCATCGCGTGGTCTGCGTCGGCCTGCGCGACCAGTTCGTGCCCGAACTCGAGGCCGAGTGCGATGCGTTCAGCACCGCCGGCGTGGTGCAGCTCGGTCGGTGGATCCGCCTCCTGCGCAAGGGCGGCGTGCCGCACGCGGTCATGGTGGGCCGCGTCAGCAAGGCGCGCATGCACGATCCGCTGCGCATCCTCCGGCAACTGCCGGACTGGCGCGCGATCGACCTTTGGTATCGTCGATTGCGTCACGACCGCCGCTCGCACGTGGTGCTGGCCGCGGTCGCCGACGAACTCGCCGGCGCCGGAGTCCCGCTCATCGACAGCACGACCTACATCCCCGAGCACATGGCCAAGGAAGGCGTGATGACGCGCCGCCAGCCCGGCTCGCTGCAGGAACGCGATGTTGCGTTCGGCTGGCCGCTCCTGGACAAGGTCGTGGAGCTCGACGTCGGCCAGGCGATCATCGTGCGCGAGGGCGACATCGTGGCCGTCGAGGCACTCGAGGGCACCGACCGCATGATCGACCGCGCAGGCGAGCTCTGCCGCGCCAAGGGCTGGACCCTGTTCAAGAGCGCCAAGCGTTCGCATGACATGCGTGCCGATGTCCCGACCATCGGCGTGCCGACCGTCGAGCGCGTGGCCCGCAACGGCGGCGCATGCATCGCAGTGGGCGCGGGCCGTGTGATCCTGGTCGATGCCCCGGCGGTCCTGGCCGCGGCCGACCACCTCGGCGTGGCCATCGTCGGCGTGGCCCACCCGCCGGCCTGAGTCCGATGGCCGATCCCGACTGCCCCTTCGTCTCGCGCGCCGGGCTCAAGCTCGAGCACGCGCTGGCCACCTTCGCCCTCGACATCGCGGGCTGGCGCGTCGCCGACTTCGGCTGCAACATCGGGGGCTTCACCGATGTCTGCCTGCGGCGCGGGGCGGCCCATGTGACGGCGATCGACACCGGCTACGGCACGCTCGCATGGACGCTGCGCAACGATCCGCGCGTCACGGTGATGGAGCGGACCAACGCGCTGCACGCACCAGCACCGCCGGAGCCCGTGGACCTCATCACGATCGACATGGCGTGGACCCCGCAGCGGCTGGCGATCCCGGCCGCGCTGCGCTGGCTCTCGAAGGCCCCGCACGCACGGATCATCACGCTCGTCAAGCCCCACTACGAGGTCACGGCCGACGAGAAGCGCCTGCTCAAGGGCGGCGCGCTCGAACCCGACGACAGCCGCGCAGTGTGCGCGCGCGTGCTCGCCGCGATGCCGACACTCGGGGTCCGCGTGATCGCCCATGCCGACAGCCCGATCACCGGCGGCAAGACCTCCAAAAAGGGCCGGGGAAACATGGAGTTTCTGGCGCTGCTCGGCCGCGCCGAATGACCTCGGCCAGACGGGCATCGGAGGCCCGGTTCGGGTAGGCTTCCGGGGCTTCGAACGCGGCCCCTCGCGGCCGTCGCAACCACCCCCATGGCCACCACACCGGAACCGTCGCCCAGCCCCGCACCGATCGACCGCGTCGTCGAACAGGCCATCGACCGTGAGCTGCACGAGTCGTACCTGACGTACGCCATGAGCACGATCATGGACCGCGCGCTGCCCGACGTGCGCGATGGCCTCAAGCCCAGCCAGCGGCGCATCCTGGTGGCGATGAACGACCTCAACCTGTCGCCCGGCCGCAAGCACATCAAGTGCGCCAAGATCTGCGGCGACACCAGCGGCAACTACCACCCGCACGGCGAGAGCGTGGTCTACCCCACGCTCGTCAACATGGGCCAGTCGTGGAAGACCCGCTACCTGCTCGTCGACAAGCAGGGCAACTTCGGTTCGATCGAGGGCGACCCGCCGGCCGCCATGCGCTACACCGAAGCGCGCATGACCGCGGCGACCGTCGCGCTCATGGAGGACCTCGACAAGGAAACGGTCGACTTCAAGCCCAACTACGACGACCGCCTCATGGAGCCCACCGTGCTCCCGGCCAAGCTGCCCAACCTGCTCGTCAACGGCAGCGCGGGCATCGCCGTGGGCATGGCCAGCAGCATGCCCCCGCACAACCTGCGCGAGGTGTGCGCGGCGATCGTCGCGGTCATCGACCAGCCGGACATCGGGCTCGAGGACCTCATGCGCCACTGCGCGGGCCCCGACTTCCCCACCGGCGGCGTGATCGTGGGCCGTCGCGGCATCGTCGAGGCCTACGCCACCGGCCGCGGCCGCGTCACGGTGCGCGGCACGGTCCACCACGAACAGCGCAACGGCCGCGATGTCATCGTCATCGACCAGATCCCCTACCAGGTCGTGCAGAGCAGCCTGATCGAGAAGATCGTCGAGTGCACGCGCAAGGATGATGGCCAGCGCGAGGCCCGCATCGGCGACATCAGCGACGTGAGCAACCACTCGGGCCGCGATGCGCAGACGCGCATCGTGATCACGCTCAAGAAGGGCGCCGATCCGCAGGTCGTCGAGCGCAAGCTCTACGAGTACACGCCGCTGCAGTCGACCTTCAGCATCATCAACATCGCGCTCGTGAACGGCCAGCCCCGCACGCTGCCCTTCAAGAGCCTGATCGAGGCGTACATCGACCACCGCCGCATGGTCATCCGCCGGCGCACCGAGTTCCAGCTCCGCCAGGCGCGCCAGCAGGCGCACCGGCTCGAGGGCCTGATGTACGCCGTCTGCGACATCGACGAGGTGATCCGCATCATCCGCGAGAGCCGCACCCGCGACGAGGCGATCGAGCGCCTGCAGGAACGTGCCTTCCGCATCGCCCCCGACCACCGGTACGCATCGCTGGTTCCCCAGCGGGTCGCCGAGCGCAGCCGCCAGGACGGCGGCGTCCGCCTCACCCGCGTGCAGGCCGAGGCGATCGGCGCCTTGCGCCTCATCCAGCTCGTTGGCCTCGAGATCGAGAAGCTCGCCAACGAGTTCACCAAGCTGCTCGAGCAGATCGACGGGCTCGAAGCCATCCTCGCCAGCGACCGCCTCGTGCTCGACATCATCCGCGAGGACACGATCGAGCTCGCCGAGCGCTTCGGCGATGACCGCCGCACCGTGCTCGAGGAGGGCGACGCAGCCGACTTCGACATGGCGGAGCTGATCGCCGAGCACGACGTGGTCGTGAGCATCTCGAGCGAGGGCCTCGCCAAGCGCCTGCCGGTCGAGACCTACCGCACCCAGGCCCGCGGCGGCGTGGGCATCAAGGGCGGCGAGGTCCGCGACGGCGACTTCGTCGAGCACATGTTCGTCTCGAGCTCGCACGACGACCTGCTCTGCTTCACCGACACGGGCCGCGTCTTCCGGCTCAAGGTCTGGCAGGTGCCCGAGCTCGGCCGCACCAGCAAGGGCCGCAGCCTGAACAACCTGCTCGACCTGCGAGATGGCGAGCGCGTGCGCGCGTTCCTGCCCATCAAGGACTTCGAGGCGAGCGAGGACTACCTCTTCTTCGCCACCGCGCAGGGCCGGGTCAAGCGCAGCGCGCTGAAGGACTACCGCAACGTCAACCGCAGCGGCATCATCGCCGTCAAGCTCAACGAGGGCGATGGCCTGGTCAACGCCCTGCTCACCCGCGGCAACGACCATGTGCTGCTGTCGACGGCGCACGGCATGGCGATCCGCTTCGACGAGAACGATGCCCGCGTGATGGGGCGCGACACGGCCGGCGTGTCCGGCATCGACCTGGCCGAGGGCGACTCGGTGGTCGGGCTCGTCCGCTGCGACGACACGGCCGACCTGTGCACCGTCACGCTCAACGGCTACGGCAAGCGCACGCCCATGAGCGAGTACCTGGTGCAGCAGGAAGACGGCTCCACGCGCGTGCAGAGCCGCGGCGGCAAGGGCCGCAAGGACATCGTGGTCAACGACCGCAACGGGCCCGTGGTCTCGGTGCACCCCGTGACCGATGACCACAACCTGCTCTTCATGACGACCAACGGCATGGCCGTGCGCATCGCGGCCAAGGATGTGCGCGCGATCGGCCGCAACACGCAGGGCGTGCGCGTGGTGCGCCTGCGCGACGGCGACACGCTGCGTGCCGCCGCACGGGTCGATGCAAGCGAGGATGGCCCCGCCCCGACCGAGGCCGTGCCGACCGACGACGAGTGAACCACCCCACGGAGCCCCGCATGTCCCTCACCAACTGGTCCGAGACCATCGTCATCGCCGAACTGCAGGATGAACCCTCCCTGAGCGAGGACCTGTCCGCGCTCGCGGCCCGCTTCGAGCAGGATGGCGACCACCGCGACGTGGTGCTCGACCTCGCCGAGGTGAACTACCTCACGAGCTCCAACATCGCGGCGCTGCTCCGCCTGCGTCGCCTCGTGATCTCGAACGAGTGCCGCATGAAGGTCACGGGCTGCACCAACTCGGTCTGGGGCATCTTCCTGACCACGGGCCTCGACAAGGTCTTCGACTTCGTCGACGACAAGCTCATGGCGCTCGCCACGCTGCAGATGGGCGGCTGATCATGCTCCGCCTGCGTCGCACGCCGCTCGAGCCGCGCATCGAACTGGTGCCGCTCATCGACGTGATGATGTTTCTCCTCACGTTCTTCGTCTACGCGCAGGTGCTCACCACGCGCGTGGCGATCGTGCCCATGGAACTGAAGCGCTTCAGCTCGGGCACCGAGGCCAAGGTCCCGCCGGCGTGCAGCGTGAGCATCGACCTTGATGGCCGCGTCTGGGTCGACCGGCGCGAGGCCGGGCTCGAGCAGCTCGCCACCATGGTCGACGAGCGCCGCAAGGCCGATGGCCGCACGGTCGTCTACCTCGCCGTCGCCGATGGCAAGGGCACGGTCGACCGCGCGCCGATCCTGCAGGAGGTGTGGGAACGCCTGAAGGGCAGCGGGCTCACCGTGAACATCGTGGGCAAGCCGGCTCCGGCGCGCACCATCCAGCCAGCGGCTCCTGCGACGCCGGCCGCCGCAGCACCGAATGCAACGCCCACTGGGCCAGGATCCCAGGGCAACCAAGGCCAGCCGTGAACGTGAGCCCCGTCGCGTTCGGCTTCGTGGTCAGCCTGCTGCTGCACGTGCTCGTGCTCGGCGGCTACGCCGAGGATGCTGCGCGGCTGGTGGGCAAGGCCGTGCTCGCGGTGATCGAACCTGCTCGCCAGCCCGACGCAGCCGCGAACGATCGCGAGCAGGCTGCGAAGCCCAAGCCTGCGGACACGCCGAAGCCCGATGCGGAGCGACCCCAGCCCAAGCCGGAATCGAAACCGGAGCCGAAACCGGAGACCAAGCCCAGCGAGAAGCCTCGACCGCCGGAACAGCCCCAGGGGCCGAAGCTGCCACCGCGCGCTCCCGAGCCACCGCCGGCACCTGAGCCTGATGTGGTCGAGGTCACGCCCGGCATCGAAGGTGGTTCGCAGACCAGCATGAACTGGATCGGCTACGACGAGTACCAGGAGCATCTGGCTCGTTTGGCCACGCAGGAACAGGCGGCGTTCGACCTCGAATCATCGGGCGGTGGCGCGCGATCGGTGACCGCAGAGCCGCAGCCGCTGCCGCAAGGCCCGGAAGGCCAGGCACCGAGCCTGGTCGATCGAGCCGAAGTCGCTGAGCAGCCAGCCACGGTCACGCCGGCGCCTGCCGCACTGCCCGAGCCCGCGCCGCCCAAGCCCGCACCACCAGCCGTGGCAACCACCACGCCCGCCGAAGCCAAGCCCGCGCAGCCTTCGCAGCCCGAGCCCGCTCCAGCGCTCTCGGTCCCGGGCATCGTTCCCGATCCGGCCGCGCTCGATCGAGCACCAACCACGGATCCATCGACGGCGCCGCCGACCGCACCCGATCCGTCGAAGCCGCCCGAAGCCGCGACTCCGCTGCCGTCGCCCGCGGCGCCCAAGGATGCCGCGGCCGTCGCCAAGCCCACCCCTGCGCCGGCCCCCACGCAACCCACTGCGCCCGCGACCGTGGAGAAACCCGGGCAGGAACGACCACAGGTGCCACCGCAGGTCGACGCACCGGGCACGGCCACGAACCCGAACGCCGACAAGGCCGGGCCCGTCACTGATGGCGCCAAGAGCGACAAGCAGTCGGCGGCGACCAGCGTGATCGATGTGCCCGCGAGCCTCTGGAAGAACGGCAAGCCGCTCGCGCGAGAGGGCCTGAACATCAAGACCCGCCGCGTCGAACTGACCACGCTCACCCAGGTCTCCGGCAACTACCGCAATCCGCAGTGCGACATCTACTTCGACCACCTTGGCAAGCCGGTGCAGGTGAAGATCGTCGAGAGCAGTGGCATGAAGGACGCCGTCGACGAACCTGTGGTCGACACGCTGTACCGCTGGCGTGCCAGCGGCAAGCAGATCAGCCAGCTGCAGCCGGGCCAGCTCGCGCGCTTCCGCGTGCGCATCTACCTGCGCTGAGGGCCGTCGCGCCGCACCGTCCGGTCTTGGACAGCGCTGCTTCCAGTTAGACTCGCGTGGATCATGCGATCACGAACGTTCGTCATCACCATCGCACTCACCGTGCTGACCGGCATCCTCGCCTACTCGGCGCTGTCGGCGCGGCTCGAGCGGGCCTTCGATGACATGGCCGAGGCGGAACGTGACGGGCCGGGGCGCAACGTCGAGGAGCACGAGAACGAGGTGCCGCTGGGCGTCGAGCACGAGGGCCAGCACGAGATCGTGGAGGCGCTCGAGGAGCACGAGCTGCCCAAGCAGGCTGCGCTCGTCTCGTTCGGCATCTACTTCAACGACATCTCGCACATCAACTTCGTCGAGGGGACCTTCAACATCAACGGCTACGTGTGGATGAACTGGGATCCGACCCGTTTCCTCCCGCCGGGCTCGACGCCCGAGGACGAGCGCAAGGGCCTGCCGCGGGCACCCTGCGACACCTTCGGGTTCGTGGATGCCTTCGAGCTGGCCATCCAGCCGGTCATCAAGGAGCCCGGCTACGCGCAGTTCCGGGTGATCGGCTCGATCCGGCAGGAGTTCAAGCTGGACCGCTTCCCGCTCGATCGCCACGTGCTGCGGATCTCGATCGAGGACGAGGAGCATGCCGACCACATCCTGCGCTTCGAGCCCGACGTGCGCAATTCAGGCACGAACGACTTCCGGATCACCGGGTGGAAGCACGAGCGGCCGATCGCCTCCACCTACACGCGGCTGTACGACACGAACTTCGGTGATCGCTCGCTGCCGACCGGTGACGAGTCCTTCTTCAGCGGGATCACCTTCGAGATCCCGATCCGCCAGGTCCGGCTCGCGTACTTCGTGAAGCTCACCTGCGGTCTCTTCATCAGCACGCTGCTCGCGCTCATCTCGCTGGTCGTGGCCCACTACGGCGTCGACCGGCTCGGCTTCCCCGTCGGCGCGCTCTTCGCCGTGGTCGCGAGCCAATGGGTCGTTGGCGAGGCGCTGCCCCCGCGAGCACCCCCGACCATCGCCGACTGGCTGCACGTGATCTCGTTCGGCGTGATCCTGGCCGTGATGCTCGTCAACGTGCGCTCGCTGCTGGTGCTCGAGGCAGGCGATCCTGAGCGCAGCAAGGCGATCGACCGACGGTGGTTCTGGATCATCGGACCGTCGTGGCTGGGGGTCTGCATCCTGGTCTGCGTGCTGGCCTGAGCCACGGCCGTCGGGGCCACCCCAGGGCCGATCGGACGTCCGGGACCTTCAACGCTCAAGTCGGCTGCGCCACGGCGCCAGCCCGGGCAGATCGGTCAAGTCGTGGAAGAGCGGCGTGATGGTCACGGCGCGGCCCACGAGCGCCTCGACATCCGAACCCTCGGCCGTGTGCACGAACTCCATGCCGTTGCCGCAGGGCCAGTAGTAGGCCGCACCACTGGGGCTCGTGCGCCGCTCGTAGCCGTCGGCACCTGCCGCGGTGTTCATCGGCACCACGCGGATCGGCGGCATCGGCGCATCGGCGCTCTCGGTGCGCGGCACGTTCACGTTCATCACCCGATGCGCATCGAGCGGGTGCTCGAGGATGCGGTCGATCGCCTGGCGCGCGATCCACGCGCCGCGTGCGAAGTTGGCCTCGCCGCGGCCCAGGTGCAGGCTCACCGCGATGGCCGGCACGCCGAGGAACGCGCTCTCGACCGCAGCCGCCACGGTGCCCGAGTAGATCACGTTCACGCCCACGTTCGCGCCCGAGTTCATGCCGCTGATGACGACATCGGGCCGCGATCCCGCACCGAATCGCTCGGGCCAGATCGCACGCAGCGCCACTTTCACGCAGTCGGCGGGTCGGCCATCGACCGCGATGCCCGTGAAGGACGGCGTGCGCACGGTGCGCGTCATGAGCGGCGCATGGAACGTGATGCCGTGGCCGGAGGCGCTCTGCACCGTCAGCGGCGCCACCACCATGATCTCGCCGAGCCCGTCAAGCGCATCGTGCAGCGCTGCGATCCCGGGTGCCTCGATGCCGTCGTCGTTGGTGAGCAGGATGCGCATGGCCGTGCAGGCTATCGCGGCGCGGAGCCAGCGGCCGATGCCGTCTCGCGGGCCCGTCGATCCTCGCGCGACTCGAGCACGTACGCGCGACCGCCCCAGCTCACGGCACGCCGTGTCGCCAGGTCCTGCGCTCCCGCGCGAAGGATGCGCGCCACAAGCCACGCGCTTTCCGCATGGCGCATGACGCCCCAGCGCGGTGCACGCATGCGCCAATGGATCCAGGTCAACGTGCCGAGCATGATGGCGAGCGTGCCGGCGCCGACACCGATCGACCAACCCCAGCGCGGCCACCCAAGCACTGCACCCAGCACGCCGAAGCCCACGCACGCCGCGCTTGCCGCAGGCGCCACGATCCCGGCTCCGATCAATCCGAGCGCGGCTCGGCGGAGCGCGATCACGCTACGGCCGTACGCCTCGATGAAGATCCGCTTCCATCCCTCCGCGAACTGCTCCCACGAGTCGTACATGCTCGTCACGAGCATGCCATCCGCGACGAACACGCCGGTCCGCGAGCCCGCGCGATGCACGGCCCACGCGAACGCCAGGTCCTCAAGCAGCGCGTGCTTCACGGCGGCGTGGCCGCCGAGCCCCTCGTAGACCGAGCGCTCAAAGAGCATGAATTGCCCGTTGGCGAACGGCTTGGGATTGCTGCGACGGTTCGCCCTGCCCAACGGGTAGCGCTTCATGAGCTGTACGGCGGCGACCGGCTGCACGTGTCGCTCGAAGGGCAGCTTGCGCGTGAGGGTGCTCAGCAGGCTGAGCAGCCCGAGGCCACGGCCTCGAAGCAGGCCGACCGACGCCCGCACGAGCCGCGGGTCGAACCACGTGTCGGCGTCGGTGAAGAGCAGCAACTCACCCCGAGCGCGCTCAGCGCCGATCCTGGCTGCGTTGCACTTGCCGGCCCAGTCTTCCGGGCACGAGCCGTTCTCGATGATCACCAGCCGCGGATCGCCGGCCGCCACCTCGCGGAGTTCCGCAAGCGTGCCATCGGTGCATCGGTCGAGCACGAAGATCACCTCGATCGACGGCCAATCACCCGCGAGGATGCTGCGGGCACAATGGGCCGCCTTGCCCTGCTCGTTGTGGGCCGGCACGATCACCGACACCATTGGGGCGGGGCCATCGAGCGCCACGTCGAGGCCATCGGCCACCGGCCGCGTGAACGGAAGGTCCTTCCAGATGCGGAACGCGACGATGCCCCAGAACGCTCCGCCGGCGAGTGCCAGGGCGGACAGCACCATGCCGACGGCATCCTGCCAGACCATGCATCGAGTGTAGCGCACTACGATCGCGCCCCCGTGATGCGAACGCTCACCCGAGACCAGGCCCGCGCCCACGATGCGCACTGCATCGAGGTGCTCGGCATGCCGCGGCTCCTGCTCATGGAAAACGCCGCCGCCGCCGTGGCGCGCGAGGTGCTGCTGGTGGCCGATCGTCACGTCGGCGAGATCGTCGTGGTGTGCGGCGAGGGTGACAACGGCGGCGACGGCTTCGCCATCGCACGTCACCTTGCCGTGGCGGGCCGTGGAGTTCGTGTCTCGACCGTCGGCGAACCACGAGGCGACGCAGCGCGCACGATGGCGCACATCACGCACGCCATGGGCCTTCCCATCACGCCCTTCACGCCGGTCGAACCGCCGCGCGCACCCGGCATCGTCGTGGATGCACTGCTGGGGACCGGCTGCGACCGCGCCGTCGTCGGCCGCCACCGCGAGGCGATCGAGTGGATGAACGGCTGCGGAGCCCCGATCGTCAGTGTCGACCTGCCGAGCGGGATCGACGCCGACACCGGCCAGCCCCACGGCTGCGCCGTCCGCGCGGCACTCACCGTCACCTTCGTCGCTCCCAAGGCGGGCTTCGAGGCAGCCGCACGCTGGCTCGGCGCCGTCGTGGTCGCCGGGATCGGCGCGCCCGCCCCACGGTGAACCGCTGCTAGGCTTGCCGTGCGCATGTACGCGGCGCTCCTCTCCAACCGATACCTGACCTCACGCGTGATCCCGTTGATCGCGGTGGGCGCGGTCGCGCTCTGCGTGGCGCTGGTCATCATCGTCGTGAGCGTGATGAGCGGGTTCCTCGACATGCTCAAGGCCAGCGGCCGCACGCTCATCGGTGACGTGATCGTGTCGAGCGGCATCGGCGGCATCCCCCACTACGACGAATGGCTCAGCGACCTGCGCGCCCTGCCCGAGGTCGAGGAAGCCACGCCGGTCATCGACACGCTCGGCCTGCTGCGCATGCCGTATCCATCGGGCCCCAGCAAGGAGATCGCGCCCGTCCAGGTCTGGGCGATCGAGCCCGCGTCCTTCGCGCGCGTGACGGCGTACGGCGAGAAGATCTGGTGGCGACCGCCTGCCGACGAGGCCGCGCGAGAGACGATGCTCCCCGACGACCCGCGCCTGCGCATGGACGGATCGATCCTGCGCGACGGCCTCACGCTCTCCCAAGGCGCCACAGGCAAGCCAGGCATCGTGATGGGCATGCACGTATCGGTCGGGAACGCGCGGCAGTCCGACGGCTCGTACCGGCCACGCTTCGGCTGGTTCATGCCCGGCGAGGACGTCACGCTCACGGTCGTCCCCGTCAGCGAGAGCGGCACGATCAGCGAACCGCGCGACGCCACCTTCCCGATCGTCAACGAGGTCTTCAGCGGCGTGTACGACGTGGACAAGAGCCGCGTCTTCATCCCGCTCGCGCAGGCCCAGCAGCTCCTGCGGCTCGATGCCGCACCGCTCTACGACACGACCGCGGAGCCCGATGCCGAGGGCAACCTGCCGCTCTTGGGTACCACGCCCGCGCGCGTGACCAAGGTCCTCATCCGCGCCAAGCCGGGCGTCGATGCACTGGCCGCGCGCGACGCCGTCGAAGCATCATGGGATGCCTTCGTGGCCAAGGCTGCGCGCCGCAGCGACCGTCTCGGGCGCCCACCCGAGCGCGTGAGCATCCTGACGTGGGAACAGCAGCTGCGTGACCTCATCGGCCCGGTCGAGAAGGAGCGCGAGATGATGCGCATCCTCTTCTCGATCATCTACATCGTCTGCGCCGGCCTGATCCTGAGCATCTTCTGGTCGATCGTCATCGAGAAGACGCGCGACATCGGCATCCTGCGCAGCGTGGGGGCGAGCCGGCTCGGCATCCTGTGGATCTTCCTGCGCTATGGCCTGGCGATCGGCGTGGTCGGCAGCCTGGCTGGCGTGGGGATCGCCTGGGTCGTGGTCGACAACATCAACCTGATCCACGAGGCGATCGGCCGCGATGCGCCTCGTGCAGCGTGGATCACGACGTGCGCGCTGTCGGTGCTCTCGGTGGTGATGGCGCTGCGCTCGCTCGTCTGGCGTGGGCGGCTGCTGCCCGGCCTGCTCTGGACGATCGCCACCGTCACGCTCGGCATCGTCACGCTGGCGCTCCTTGGCCACCGCGGCACGCTCATCTGGGATCCCTCGGTCTACTACTTCAGCCGCATCCCGAGCCAGGTCGACTGGTTCAACGCGGCGATCACCGTGGGAGGCGGCATCGTCTTCAGCGTGATCGGCGCAGCGATCCCCGCCGCGAAGGCCGCCGATGTCGACCCCGTCGAGGCACTGCGCTATGGCTGATGCCGAGCAGACACCCCCGGACGCCGGGACCGATCGATCCGGCAGGCCACCGAGCGCCTCGACCGAGCCCCCGATCCTGGCTGCGCACGAGGTGCACCGGACCTATCGCTTCGGTCAGGTCGAGGTGCCCGTGCTGCGCGGAGCGAGCATCGAGATTGGTCGCGGCGAGTGGGTCGCGATCCTCGGCCAGTCCGGCAGTGGCAAGAGCACCCTCATGCATCTGCTCGGCGGGCTCGACCGCCCCGATGCGGGGCGCGGCACCATCGAGTTCGAGGGCCGAGCGGTCAACCTCGGCGCGGGTCGATCGCTCGATCGCTACCGCAATCGCGACGTGGGCTTCGTTTTCCAGTTCTATCACCTGCTGCCGGAGCTCTCGGTGCTCGAAAACGCGTGCCTGCCCGGGCTCGTGGGCGGGTGGTTCGGGCATGCGCGCGCTGCCGCGGCCCGTCGCCGCGCCGGTGAACTGCTCGAGCAGGCTGGCCTGTCGCATCGCCTGCGCCACCGGCCGGCGGAACTCTCGGGCGGCGAGCGCCAGCGCGTAGCGATCGCGCGCGCGCTCGTGAACGGTCCGCGCGTCTTGCTGGCTGACGAACCGACGGGCAACCTCGATGCCACGACCGGCGCATCGATCCTCGACCTGATCGCGGCCCAGCATGCAGAGGGCCTGACGGTCGCCATGGTCACGCACGATGCGAGCGTCGCGGCTCGGGCCCAGCGCGTGGTGCACCTGCGCGACGGCCAGGTCGTCGAAGGCTGAGGGCCGGCTCAGTCCCGCGTGGCGAAGAACCTCGCGACGTTGGCTGCGAGCTGTTGCTTGGTCAGTCCACAGGCATCTTGCAGCGCTTGTTCCCAAGGCGTTCCGCCCTTGACCTTGCGCAGCCACGCCTCGAACTTGAGAGGGGCTTGCCTCATCATCACGTCGACGATCGCGTAGCCGACGGCGTAACCGAGGGCGTTCTGGCCGGGCCACGATCCGTCTCGGTAGTTCATGTCGAGCACCGTCACGATGTTGCCACCGCTGCGGATGTACTGCATGGCCTGCGCGCGACGGGCAAGTTCCACAGGCCCGGGCTGGAACCTCGCCGCGACCCAGTCGCTGAACCCCTCGTCGGCCCACGCGGGCAGGCGAGCAGGCGTCGAGTAGCGGTGCATGATGCCGTGGACCGTCTCGTGGATGAGCACGCTGCCGAAGAGCGCATCGTCAGGGCATTGCCAGCTGTTGACGAAGACCTTTTCCTTCATCATGTGACAGAGCCCCATCACCTGGCCGCTGCCAGGCCGGCCGACCATGGGGTTCCCGAACGCCCCCGCCTCCACGGCCTTGAATCGGTCCTCGGTGGCGAAGAGGAAGATCACCGCCTTGCCCCAGAAGAGGTTGACCTTGGCATCCACGCCGAGGTACCCCAGCACCTCCGCGTACATCCGATCAAGTTCCTTCTGGAGTTCCTTGGTCTCGGCGGGCTTCAGTTCAGAGACGAGGATGAAGTACTCCGTCTCGATCGGCTCCACGCTCACGCCGGCCATGGCGGAATAGCGCTTCGCGTCCTCGCGCATGGTCGCGAGCGCGGCATCACGCTCGGCATCGGTGAGCACCGGCCAGCGCGGCGCCGCACCATCCTCGGCAAAGTCCTGCACGGCGCCCTCACGCTCCATGCGCTCCTTCTCGAGCCGGGCCTTGCGCATCGCCTTGGCCGCCTCGCGCGAGCCGGCCACGCGCGGCTTCACCGACGGATCGATCGACGTCGCCTTCTTCCACGCACTCTCCGCGGGCGCATCGAGGCCGACCGCCACGAGCAACTCCGCGAACCGCAACTGGTGCGACGCGTCGCGGTCATCCATCAGCTTGTCGAAGAGCCGCTTGAACTCGCTCGGCGTGAGCTCGGTCCACTCGATGCGACCGAAGTCGCCCGCGAACGCGTCATCGTCCCAACTGGCGAGCATCCCTGCCACGATCGTGCCCTTCACCAACTTCACGCGAATGCGCAGCGGTTTCTCCGGGCGAGTCTCCTTGATCGCCGTGCCCACGTTGGGCGCCGAAGCGGCGCTGGAGGCGGCATCACCGGCCGGAACGGCGGGTGCGCTCGATGACTGAGCAAGCACCGCCGCGAGCACCAGGGCAAACAGGGTGGGCATCCCCGGATTGTCGCGCCCCGGCGGCACGTTGGGCGAAAAAAACCAGGCGCGGGACGCACGATCGAACCCGTCGCCCTTTGTCCCGTAACACCATGTGCAGCAACAGGTTGCGCGAACCTGCGGCCGGCGGCCGCCGGGACCTCTTCCCGGCGGCTCCACGATCCCCGCGATTCCCGCGTTCTCGACTTGAGTCCTGCACCGCGGAATCCGATCCTTCAACGTGGCTGCGGCAGGATGCCCGGCAGCCGACAGGGAATGCGCTCCGCTGGCACGCCACGTGCACAAGGAGGGCAAGCAACGACAGGCGCGGCCCCTACCATCCGCGCCCCACCAAGGAGGCTTCGATGTACGAACGACTGACCGACCGCGCGCGCAAGGTGATGGCCCTGGCGAACCAGGAAGCCCAGCGCTTCAATCACGAGTACATCGGCACGGAGCACATCCTGCTGGGCCTCGTCAAGGAAGGCTCCGGCGTCGGCGCGAACGTGCTCAAGAACCTCGGCATCGACCTGCGCAAGGTCCGCCTCGAGGTCGAGAAGCTCGTCAAGAGTGGCCCCGAGATGGTCACCATGGGCAAGTTGCCGCAGACCCCGCGTGCCAAGAAGGTCGTGGAGTACGCGATCGAGGAAGCCCGCAACCTCAACCACAACTACGTCGGCACCGAGCACCTGCTGCTGGGCCTCCTGCGCGAGCAGGACGGCGTGGCCGCCCAGGTGCTCCTGAACCTGGGCCTGAAGCTCGATGACGTCCGCGAGGAAGTGCTGAACCTCCTCGGCGCCGGTGGAGAAGCCGAAGAAACCAGCCAGCAACCGCAGGCCCCCGAGGGCGAGGCCTCCGCGCCCACGCCCGAGCCCGGCCGTCGCGCTGCGGGCAAGAGCAAGACCCCTGCCCTCGACAGCTTCGGCCACGACCTGACCGAGATGGCCCGCAACGGCGAGCTCGACCCGGTCATCGGCCGCGCCGGCGAGATCGAGCGCCTGATCCAGGTGCTCTGCCGCCGCACGAAGAACAATCCCGTCCTGCTCGGTGAGGCTGGCGTCGGCAAGACCGCCATCGCCGAGGGCCTCGCCCGCGCCATCGTCGCGCAAGATGTGCCCGAGATCCTGCACGACAAGCGCCTCATCGCGCTCGACCTGGCGGCCATGGTCGCCGGCACGAAGTACCGCGGCCAGTTCGAGGAGCGCATCAAGGCCGTCATGAACGAGGTCAAGCG
>JAGWXC010000031.1 GCA_018970045.1 Planctomycetota bacterium
CTGCTGGTCACCGGAACTGGCTCCCTGACGATCCTTGCCGCTGCGCTCCTGACGATTGTTGCGCGCGTTGGCCCGGCGCTGCTCTTCGCCTTCGTTGGACTGCTGGCCTGACGGGCTCTGTTGGCCAGGCTTGGGCTTGCCGGAACTCGATGAGGATGAAGAACTCGATGACGAGCTGGACTGCTGTTGTTGTTGCTGGCGCCGAGAAGCCTCGTCGATGATCGCATCGAGCCGGGCGAGGATCTCGTCCTGCGTGCGCGCGACATCGGCGAGCGCAGCCGATCGGTCAAGGAGTTCGGTCGAGCGACGCATGCCTTCAATGGCGCGCTCGAAGGTGTCGGCGAGCTTCTGCTCGCTGAGGTCACGATCCAGGCGGGCGCGAGCGTCAGCCTGTGCAGCCTGTGACCCGTCGCCATCGCCGTCGATGCCCAGCAGCTCGTCGAGCGTCTTGGCACGCGGTGGTTCCGAGGGTGGTGGTACATCCTGCGCAACCGTGGTGGCAGTGACCAGCGTCAGGCACATGCCTCGGATCATCATGGTCATCATGCCATCCTTCACGATGGAATTCGGTCTGGAGTTCATGGTGTGGCTTCCGGTTCCTGATTCTGGGGCTCGACCGGCGTGATGCGGGGAGCGCCGCCTTCGGCATTCATGACGGCCTCGCGCAACCGGCCGGCCATCGCCTCCAGTCGCTCCTGCGCCTGTCGCAGCGCAGGAAGGTTCGATGGGTCGCCGCCATCCGACAGTGCGCGGGTGGTGCGACGCCCAAGCTTCGCCTGCAGATCGCGCAGCAGTTTGAGTTCGGCGATCGGCAGAATGCCTCCTTGCTGGCCACCACCTCCGCCGCCACCTGCTGCGTTGTTCTGCTGCTCACCCTGCTGGCGCGCCTCGGCGAACCGATCCTTCTCCTTGGACTTGTCAGCCAGTGCACTGGCCAGCCCCGCCAGGGTGTCGAGTGTGTCGCGCGCCGCATCGGTAGCCTCACCCAGGCCACCCGATCGGCGGAACGCCTCCGAAGCGCGCACACTCGACGCACTGGCCTGCGACAGCGCTTCCCCGAAAATCTCGCTCTTGGCGACTTCACCATCGGCCATCAGTGCACCGATGCCTTCGGCGAGTTCGTCCTGGGCGAGCGCCAGGCGACGACCCTCCACGAGCCTCCGCCGAGCATCGGCTTGTTCTGTGAGTTCGGTGGCGCCTTGCACGATGGCGGTCTCCTGCGCGACGAGTGCCTTGCATTGGTCCGCCAGCCGTTGCTGCGCCTGCCGCTGCTCGTCCTGTGCGGCCTCATTGGCCGCGGCTTGCGTGGCTTCGAGTGCGCGGCGCAAATCCTGCTGTGCGGCCTCGATGGCCTCGTTCACCTCGGCGCGGCCCGCAAGGTCCTGGAGCGCCGCGAGACGGACGAGCGCCTGTTCTTCGTGGCCGATGGCAGGCGTGATCAGCCGGATCACGGCATCGAGCCGACGTTCCATGCGCAGGGCTTCGTCGAGTGCAGAGTTGGTGTTGCGACGCAAACGCTCCACCTCGCCACTGATCGACTGTGGTGGCAGGAGATCATCCTCGCCAAGACCGTCGACCGCCTGCATCGACACTTCGGCATCGGCAATGAGCTGCTTGAGCCGATCCGCAAGCTCCTCGGCGATGCGCTTGAGCACGGTCGACTCGAGCCGCTGCGCTCCATCGAGATCCTCCTGCATTCGTTCCAGCGACTCGAGCGCCTGTTGCGCGGAGCGCTGCGCCTGCTGCATCGCATTGTCGCGCGTCTCCTCGCCTGATTGCTCCACCTTGCCGACGACCCCTTCCTGCTGGGCGCGGTTGGCGGCCTGTTGCATCGCCTCTGCCTGGGCCGGATCCGATTGCTCGAGTTCCTCGCCTTGTGCCTTGATCGACTCGGCCGCCTCGCGAAGCGCCTGGGCCGTCTCGGCATCACGTTGCGCGATCCGGTCGAGGGCGGCACGTTGGCCAGGTGTGAGTTCATCGCGCGACTTGCCCTGCACCTGTTCCGCAATCGCCTTGCGCTCGGCCTGGCTGGCTTGAATCGCTTCAGCCGCGCGGGCCAACGATTGTGACGCCTCCCAGCTCTTGGTGTCGCGATCAAGCAGGCGCGCCGCCGCCTCCAGCGTGGCTTGTGCCGCCGCTTGCTGCTCGGTGAGCTTGGGGGTGCGCCAGTCGGTCGGGTCGCTCGCGGTCGCGGTCTCACTGGCGGCCGATGCCTCGGACCGGGCCTCATCGAGCAAGTTGGCGGCCTCATCGAGGAGCCGGGACGTGGGTGTCTCGCGGTCCTCGTTCATCCGCACGCGATCAGCGAGTGCGCGCGCTTGCCTGGAACTCGTGGTGGTGCGCGAGGCGATCTCGGCCTGGTCGCGCTGGACCGCTTGTCGATCGGTCGACTGTGAGGCTGCTGCCTGGCGCTCGCCGAGCCGAAGCACACCTTGGCGAAGCGCGGCCGTGGCAGAGGCGATCTCCTCGTTGAAGTCGCTGCTTGAGATCACGCGCAAACGCCGCGGAGCGCTTCGGGATGCCTCGCGGCGTGATCCATCGCGCTCGAAGGCATCCTGGGCCAGCGCGCTCACCACGATCACATCGCCGGGAGCCGCTTCGAGCTCCGCGAGATCGATGATCGCCGTCAGGTCCTGCGTCAACGAGCGGTCGGTGGTCTCGGAGAGCACTCGCTCTGGGCTGGCATCCGCGCCAGCCATGCGTTGGGCGGTCAACGCCGCACGGATCAGGCCGAAGTCATCCTCGGCGTGGGCCGCGGCGGGAACCTTGGCCGTCGGCAAGACCGTCTGGTCGGTCGCTGGCTGGAGCAATTGGGCAATCGGAGGCTGGTCACGCAGTGCCACGAGCCGAAGCGCGAACGGCTCGACCATCGACACACCATCCTCATCGCTGGCCATGATGGACACAGCACGGTCTTCAATCAGCTCCATCGTCGCGGTCCATGACGACGGCGTGGTCGTGATGGAACAGGCCTGGCACGGCGCGTCGAGCCCGAGTGCAGACGTGGCATCTGATGATCCGCTCTCGGTCGCTGGTGCCTTGACTGGTCGCGAGAAGACCAGCTCGAGCTCGACATTGCTGCCCTCGACGGCTTCATGGAAACGAACGGGCGTCGATCCGGCAGGGAGCAGGTCGATCGTCGATGGACCTCGGCCGGTCAGGTACGCAGGGGGCGCGACGCGGAGATTCGCACGAACCACGGTCGGCGCCTCGACGCACCGGATGGACGTCGTGGTGGTGGATGCATCGGACGTCGTGAACCGGTACTCGATCTCGCGCGCATCGTCAGGCACGTCCTGCAGGCGATCGAACATCGCGTCGTCGGACTTGCCGAGCCAGCCGGATTGCCATGAACCCCACGTGCCGGTCTTGATCCTGAACTCGACCTTGACGCGTTCGCGTGATGGATCCCCGCGGACCAATTCCGCCTTCCATGGGAACGAGGTGCCGGTGGCGACGACCGAACGACCTGTGCGGTCCGCGAGTTCCGTGGTGCTTGGCCACTGCGCATCGCTCCACGGGGCCACGGCGCGCACGATGCCCACGCCGATGATGGATGGAAGCGCCGCCAGCGCCGCGGCCCACAGCACCACGACCAGGCCCAACTGCCGCACCGGCCGCATCGCCGAACGCATCGACGTGAGGGTTGAAGGATCAAGACCACGGATCGCCTCGTTGACTTCGGCGCGCAAGGCCGGCAGGCCCAAGGCGAGCAGTTCGGTGCGATCCTCGGGACGTTGCTCCTCGAACTCGAGCAACGCAGCCAGTCGGTTGCGCAGCGTTGGGTGACTGCGCTCGATCCGCAAGGCGACATCGATCGGGCGTGGCTTGAAGGCCACGATCCGCAAGGCACCCATGACTGCAAAGGCGGCCAAAGCAACGCAGGCTGTGCCGCCTTGCACGATCCTGAACCCGACCGGCAATCGGAAGATCCAGTCCAGCGCCACCAGCACGGCGAGCACGATGAGTGTGTTGCGCACCACGCGCGAGAGCAGAGCGATCGCAAGCGCTGCCCGGGCGCGCACGATGGCGCGTTCGATCATGTGGCGCGGATCAAGCAAGCCGCACCGCCCTTCGGATGGACCATTCAAGCCCGCACAGCACGACCAGCAGGATCAAGGCAATCGGGCTCGACCAGATCGGCACGCGCTCGATGCGCTCGGTAAACGTGGATCGATCAGGAATGACCGTTGCCAGGTTGGGCAGGTCCGCGGTGGTCAGCAATCGGCCGCCCGTGGATGCGCATAGGGACTCGAGCGTCGCGTGGTCGGTCTCGGGGCGAGCGAACTCGTCGTCGGGCTCGACCACGCGGACCCGCGCCGTCAAGGTCCCGCCGAACGCAGCATCCGTGACGGAGATCTCATGCTCACCAGCCTGTCGAGGCTGCCAGACCCCGGCCAGGCCCACGACCAACGAGCCCTTGGTCGCTGCATCGGTCGAGAGTCGGACCAGGTCCTCGCGCAAGGTCGAACGCGACACCACTGCATCGACCGCATCAGGGAGCCGGCGCTGGATGAGTTCATCCTTCACATCAAGCCGGATCGTGGCGGCCTGGCCGACCGTGATCGTGGTGGGTTCCACCGAGAGTTGTGCACCGCCGGTCGCTGCCGAGAGGCCTGCCCGGGAGAGATAGCGCACGAGTTGGATCCAGAAGCGCTCCTGGTACGCCTCACCGATCCCGTTGCGCCAGCGCCAAGTCTCATCGGTTGCCACATAGACCACGTGCCCTGCACCGAATCGCATCGACAGCACCGCGGCACCGATCGGCTCGGTCGTTGAACCGACGGCCGTCGCGAGGACCTCGGTCGTCGGCTTCAGGTCCTCGAACGGAATGCGTTGCATCCACTGCAGTCGCGACCACGCGGGGCCATCCCGACCCAGCTCAGGTGGCCAATGATCATCGCCGTCGCCGAGCCGAAGAAGCCCAAGACCCTTCGCCAGTGGCGTGGGCTCGATGGCCACAGGTTCCGGCTGACGCGGCATCGAGCTGGACAGGCGCATCGGGAACACATCTTCGATCGGCGTGCCGATCCACTGCATCGGCATGGACCGCTCGCCGCCGACCAGGAGCAGGCCTGCACCGCGCTCGGTCACCGCGCGACGGAGTTCCTCCAGTTGCGCATCGCTGAACTGGCCACCAGCCACGTCACCGATCACGAAGAGGTCGTAGAGATCGAATTCCTCGCGGGTGGTCGGGATCCGCGTGACCGCCATGTTGCCTTCCTGGGCGAAGTCGCGGTCCGCACTGAGCAGCATGATGCTCGATTCCATCGATGGCTCGCGCACAAGGATGTTCTTGACGTACCGGTACTCCCAACGAGGTCCACCTTCGACCATCAGCACGCGCACGGCGCGATCGATGATGCCAAGCGTCACAGTGGCCTCGTTGTTCGTGGGAACGGCGTCCTCGGCATCCGTGACCAGGCGCACGCGAAGCTCCATGGATTCGCCGGACTCGGTCGTGGCGACCAGGACATGCGTCGATGGTTCCCCGGCCGGAACGGTCGCGCGATCCACGACCGCACCCGTGGCCATGTTCACGAGTTCCAGCCGCGCTGGCGCATCGCGCAGCGGCTGCACCTGCACGACCACCGGCACCTGGTCGCGCACGAACGCCTTCGATGGTGCCTGGACGTCCGTGATCGATGCATCACCGAGCGGATCACGCGAACCAAGGGCGATGGCGTAGACCGGAACCGAGCGTGCTGCCAGAGACCTGATCAACCGCGCGTCGATCGGTCGTGTGGATCGCCCATCGCTCACCAGCACCAGTCCACCGATGGGCCCGCTGCCTGAGCGGCGAAGCGATCGATCGATGGCCAAAGGCAGGTCCGTCGTGCGGCCATCGGCTGGGCCGGGCTGCGTTGGTGCGATCATGGCCACATCGCTCGAGAAGGCGAACCACTCGGCAGGACGGTCTCCAAGCTGGATGGCCTCGAGGCTCGATCGCAGTTGCTCGTCGCGGGTCCGCAACATGCCGCTGCTGTCCTTCCAGTCGGCCAACTGGAGGCTCTTGCTGCGATCAGCCAGGATCACGATGCGGTCCGGCTCGCGGCGTTCCTCGACGAATTCAAGCACGGGCCGTGCCACGAGCACCAGGATGAGCAGGAGCACTGCTGCGCGAAGGCCCGTCAACGCGCGGCGCACCCACGGACGAGGCGTCATGCGCGTGTAGGCAAGCCACGCGAGCACCACGGCTGCACTGATGCCAACCAACCACATCCAGCCGGCGAGCGGCAGTTCCCAACCCAGCCGGACCGATCCTTGGGTGGATGGATCTGCCTCGATCCCGAGCAACCAACGGATGATCGGGTGATCGATCATGTGGTCTTGGGCTCCGGAACCGAGAACATGCGACCGAGCAAGGTCTCAGCCAAGACCACCACGGCGGCGGCCAGCAGCAACCACACTGAAGCGGTGGTTGATGATCGGGTCGTGCTCGTCGCCGTCACGTTGCCGGTTGGCGTCGTCAAGGTCTGGTTGAGCCAGGCCGTCAACCGGGCCGGATCATTGCGTTGGGGGTCGCACGCAGCGGGATCGACGTTGAGCGCGACCAACGATGCGGAACGCAACGACCCTGGTGAAGCGCCTTGGGCTGCGACTCGCTGCATGATGCCGGGCTTGGCGTCATCTCCGACGATCATCCCGGATGGATCGACGATCAGTGTGGTGCCTGGATCCGTCGAGCCACGAATGGGCCGGAGTTCCGTCGTCCCTTCGGGCAGGCGCCCAAGGCCGATGGTCACGCTGCCGCCGGCATCCAGGAGCACCTCGCCCTGGCGGATCGTTTCCTGAACGAGCGGCACGAAGATCGGCTTGGTCGCCAGGGTGCTCCACGACGGCACTGGCGCCGTGGCAAGCATGGCGATCACGCCTCGTCCCCTCGTCGACAGCACCATCATGGGCGCCCCATCGTCCATCACGAGGACTGGGGAGAGGACCGTCGAAGGACCCTCGATCACGACGGAACGATTCACTTCGATTGGTGCGACCAGTTCCGTCAACTCAGAGGCAATGAGCTGCGTGATCGGACTCGTGGGTTGCTGGGGTTCGAGGCGGCGTGGTGGATCATGATCCACATGGTCACGACGGATCGTGACGCCGGCACCAAGGAGGGCGGCGCAGGGCACCTGCCACTCCACGAAGGTTTCATCGGTCGGCGGAACGATCACCACCAGCGCCCCTGACTCGCAGGTCGACGTGCACTCCGCCCAGCCGGCGGCATCAAGGAGTTCCGGCCGGCAGATGATGATCGACGTGGATCCCTTGAGTGATCCAGGGCGCACATCGGAGGGATCCATGCGCCGATGCGGGAGGCCCATTCCGGCAATGGGTTCCAGCGCGCGCTCGATCCACTGTGCACTCGAACCCTCGTCGACATCCAGGCGCTCGCGATCGAGGATGAGCACCGGGTCCGCTGACACGGTCGAGATCATGGCTGTCCTGAGGTCGTCCGCCGGTTGACGGTCCGCCGGGATCGTCGCCATCCAGGCATGCTCGGTGACCGCTGGGTCGACGGCCAGCGTCACGGTCGCCACGGCGCGCATCGAGCCATCAATGAAGACGGCATCCGTCACGGCAGCTCGATCGGTCTGGACATCGGTCACGGTCACCGGAACACTGCGGCGCGCTTGATCGTGGCTGGGCCTCGTGACCACCACATCCACGGTGATCGAACCCGACGACTGCGGACCAAGGGTCCGCTGCACCATCGATGCGATCGCGGCGGTTCCCGTGTCATCGGAACCGACATCCCGGATCTCGAGCGTGGCCTTCGTGGCGGGCAAGACCTGCGCTTCGGTGTCGATCGCCCCGCGCGAGAACGAGCTGGCAAGGATGATCCGCCCCGGCATCGCCATGCGGCGGAGTGCGTCGTCGGCACGATCGACCGCCTGGCGCGCGCGAGACGGCTCGTACGTGGGCTCAAGCGCTCCCAGCATGGCCACGGCTCGATCCGGCTGGACGGCCTCGCTGGTGTGCTCGATGGTCCCGGACGTGGTGAAGACATGGACCAGCGATCCACCAGGCAACGCACGGATCGACTCGATGCAGGCCGTGCGTGCTGCCTCGAACGCGGTCTGGCCCGGCGCCGTGGCTGATGCGGCGGTCCGTGATGCGACACTGTCATCCAGCACGACCGCCAGTGCGACCGGCTGGCTCATCGAGATCGCCGTCACGGTCGCGGGGCGCGCGATCGCCAGGCCAATCAGCAGCAGCACGAGGCACCGCAGGACCAGCAGGATCCATCGTTCCACGCGACGCGCACGTTGGCTCTGCTGCACCGCCCGACGAAGCAGCTCCATCGCTGCCCACTCGATGGGTTTCTGGCGGCGGCGCAGGAAGAGGTGGATCAGGATCGGCAGCGCCATGGCGGCGGCGCCCGAGATGGCCAGCCATGGGCTGATGAAGGTCATCGACGGCCCCCGGCGACCATGCCCTCGCGGCGCGACAACAAGGCTGCAAGGACCGGCCCGACCGATTCATGTGTGTCGAAGACCTGCACGTCGTAGCCGAAGGCGCGCGCCTGGCGATCAATGCCCTGGAGATGACGCTGGAGTTCCTCGAGGTAAGCCTTGCGGATCATGCGAGTGTCCACATCAAGGGCATCCTCGCCCTCAAGCCCGACGAATGGGGCCTCGACGTCGAGGTCCAGCGTGAGTTCGCGGTGATCGAGCATGGCCAGGAGCATGGCGTCGTGGCCGCGGTGGCGCAGCCGGGCGAGCGCGCTGCGCAATCCCTCTGGGTCGCCCAGGAAATCACTGAGGATCACGAAAAGCGTGCGGTGGGACGTCTGTGCAAGGAGCTGATTGATGCACGCCGCCGGCGAGAAGCGCGCCTCGACGGGTTCCGATGAGAGGCATCGAACGATCGATCGCCACTGATCGCGCGCGGCGCTCTTGCGGACCGCGCCACGCAGACCATCTGCACCGACCGCAACGCCAACGCGGTCGCGCTGGCTCAGGCAGAGGAAGGCCAGTGCCGCGGCGCTCGCCGTGGCATGATCGAACTTGGTCCATGCGCCACGGCGGCGCGTGGCATCAGTGCCGCCCCATCCCTGCTTCACGCCGAGCGTGCCGAAGGACATGCTCGCCGAGCCATCCACCAGGATCATCACGTCGAGGTTGGTCTCCTGGCGATACTCCTTGACGTACAGCTTGTCGCTGCGCCCGAAGACCTTCCAGTCCAAGTGACGAACGCTGTCGCCCGCGGTGTACTGGCGATGCGCGGCGAATTCGACCGCCATGCCCTGCAGCGGCGACTGGTGCATGCCGTTCATCACGCCATCGGCGACCATCTTCGCTCGGAGCTCGAATGGCGCAAGCTGCGCCAGCGTCTCGGGCGAGAGGTATTGCTCGGCGCGAAGGCCTTGGGTCGCCACGGCAGGGCTCACTGCACCGGCATGGTGCGATCAAGGCCCTTGGCGGTTGCCGGGTCGGTGGATTCGATGGGCACGGCATCGAGCAGCGAAGCGATCACGTCGTCACTCGTGACCCGGTCGGCCTGCGCGTTGAAGTTCGTGACGATGCGGTGCCGCAGCACCGGCAGGGCCACCGAGCGGATGTGGTGGACCATCACGTGCTGGTCGCCTTCGAGGAGCGCCTTGGCCTTGGCAGCGAGCACCAGGAACTGGCTTGCGCGCGGCCCTGCGCCCCACGACAGATAGTCCTTCACCATCGATGGTGCGGATGGATCACTGCCGCGCGTGGCGCGCACGATGCGCAGGGCATAGGAGATCACATGGTCCGGCACGGGCATCTCGCGCACGATCTCCTGCAGCGCCGTGCAGTCCTCCGCACTCAGGACGCGCTTGGGTTCGGGCCGCGGCCGGCCGGTGGTGCGCCGGACGATCTCCAGCTCCTGCGCCTCGGTCGGATAGCCGATCCGGATCAGGAACATGAACCGGTCGAGTTGCGCCTCGGGCAGGGGATAGGTGCCTTCCTGCTCGATCGGGTTCTGCGTGGCCAGCACGAAGAACGGGCGGGGCAGCCGATGGTTCGTGCCACCCGACGTGACCTGTCCTTCCTGCATCGCCTCGAGCAACGCAGCCTGGGTCTTTGGCGGCGTTCGATTGATCTCGTCGGCCAGCACGATGTTGGCGAAGACGGGCCCGCGCATGAACCGCAGCTCGCGCGTGCCCGTGGCCTTGTCCTCCTGAATCACTTCGGTGCCGGTCACGTCGCTCGGCATCAGGTCGGGCGTGAACTGGATGCGCTTGAAGTCGAGCGAGAGCGTCTTGGCCAGCGAGCCGATGATCAACGTCTTCGCCAGGCCGGGAACCCCTTCGACGAGCGCGTGCCCGCCGCAGAGGATGGCCAGCAGAAGTTGCTGCACCACGTCATCCTGGCCCACGATCGTACCGGCGAGTTCCTGCCGCAGCGCCTCGTAGGCACCCTTCACGGATGCGGATCGCTCCAGCATGCTCGAACCGGTGATGCGCGATGCGGGTGCGTCCATGGATGGCCTTTCGTGTGACCCGTCGGGTTCCCGGATGGGATCCGAAGAGGATGCGAAACTATACTTCGGATGCGGCATTTCCCGCAGGTTTTCACGTGCCGGAACTCCCAGAAGTCGAAGCTGTCGCCCGTGAGGTTCGTGATGCGCTGCGACGATCCACAATCGTCGATGCCCGCGTCCATCGTTGGAGCGTCGTGGCTGGCGCCTCGCGACAGGCCAAGCGACTGTTGCTCGGTGCTCACGTCCGCGAGATCGTTCGTCATGGCAAGCAACTCGCCCTGGTCGGCGCGGATGGCAGCGTGCTGGTCGTTCAGTTGGGCATGACCGGATCATTCGGCGTGGTGCCGGCTTCTGCGCCATGCGAGCCCCACACGCACATCATCTGGACGCTTGATCGCTTGCGCGAACTTCGCTTCGTGGATCCCCGACGATTCGGTGGCGTCACGTGGCTCAAGGATCGCCATGCGCTCATGGCTCGCTGGTCGCACCTTGGCCCCGACGCCCTGGCGTTGCCCTCTGGATGGTCGGCGCCGATCGCCGCGAGCCGCCGCGCCATCAAGGCCGCGCTGCTCGATCAACGCGCCGTTGCGGGGGTGGGCAACATCTACGCTGACGAGGCGCTGTCGATGGTCGGCCTTGCACCAGAGCGCCCCTGCAGCCGCCTCACCGCACGCCAGTTCGAGGCGCTTGGCCAGGCCATCGGAGCAGTCATGCGCTCCGCCCTCGCCAGCGGTGGAAGCACGATCCGGACCTACCGGCGGATGGGGGGTGGCGCGGGGACGTTCCAAGCCTCGCTCCGGGTCTATGGGCGAGCAGGCCAGCCCTGCGTGACCTGCGCTCGCCCCTTGGAGTCAGCGCTCGTGGCTGGTCGGACGACGGTTTGGTGCAGATCATGCCAGTCCTGACAGGCCTTCAGTCCCTTCCTCTGTGAGAAGAAAAGACATCGTCGTCGTAGGAAGAGTGCTTGACAGGTTGTGGATAGACCACAACAAACAACCACAAAGCCAAACCAAACAAACACTTATAACACATTTCAACTGTGGATGATGTGTCGGTTCGTGTGACAAGACCACCACAGGGCCATTCGGCTAGTGGACCAGGCTGACCACGCTCGCCCACCCAACACCACACCTTCCCCACCAAGCGAGGTCGCCTCTGAACCCGACCGACACGTTGTCCACGGCTTCCCAACCAACCCGCGAAACGACTTAAACGGCGGTTCTCGGACCAAGAGAGCGCTCAATCTCATCGACGGCTCGACCGAGTTCTTGGCAACTGGTCCGGCGCTCCTCAATGGTCCGAATGGCGTGGAGGACCGTCGTGTGATCTCGCCCACCAAAGTGACCGCCGATCTCCTCAAGGCTGAAGCGGGTGTGGCGCCGCGCGAGCCACATGCAGACTTGGCGCGGCAACGCGATCGACTTGGTCCGTCGCCGCGACATCAGGTCGGCGAGCTTGATGTCGTAGTACCGCGTGACGGCCACGATGATCGCTTGCAGGCTCGGCGCGCCCGAGCCCGAACCAAGGTCATGCAGCGCAGCCTTGGCGCTCTCGAGCGTGATGGGGATGCCGCTTGCGGCGGCGTGACCCCGCACGCGGGTGAGCGCGCCCTCGAGTTCGCGGATGTTGGAATCGATGCGCGCAGCGATGTACGCAGGAACCTCATCGGGCAAGTCGACGCCGACGAGCCGCGCCTTGGACTTGATGATCGCCACGCGGGTCTCGAAGCACGGGCGCTCCATGCATGCCACGAGCCCGCTCTTGAACCTGCTCACCAGGCGCTCTTCCAGTTCCGGGATGTCCTCGGGCGCGGCATCGCTCGACAGCACGATCTGCTTGCCTACCTGGTGCAACGCGTTGAAGGTGTGGAAGAACTCCTCTTGCGAGTGGTCCCGCTTGGAGAGGAAATGGATGTCATCGATCACCAGCACATCCACGTTGCGGAACCGAAGCCGGAAATCCTGCATGCGGCCGCACTTCACCGATTCATGGAAGAGATCCATGAACGTGCTGCAGCTGATGTAGCAGAGCTTCGTGGATGGTCGGTTGCGGATGAAGGTCTGGCAGATCGCCTGCAGGAGGTGGGTCTTGCCCAGCCCGACGCCACCGTGGATGAAGAACGGGTTGTACGCACGCCCGGGCTTCTCAGCGACCGCCAAGGCGGCCGCATGCGCCAGGCGATTGCCCGGACCGACGACGAAGGTGTCGAAGGAGTAGTCCGGCGAGAGCAGCATCTGCTCGCCGAACCCAGGCATGTCGGCGGTCACCGCATCGGGTGCGGGCTCATGCACGAGTTCGGGACTCGACCCCACGAATCGCACGGCCAGCAATCGCCCCGTGACGGCCTGCGCCGCATCCGTGAACTGCGTTCCGCATGCCCGCTGCAGGTAGTTCAATTGCACCGGCTCACCCACGACCAACCGGAGCACGCCGCCGTCGATGCCGCCGAAGCTGATGTCATCGAACCACTGCCGGCACACTTCGGTGTGGTGCTTGCGCAGGTAGGCGATGAGTGCAGCCTTCAAATCATCGTCATGCATGCGCATCGAAGCGGTTCCCATGGGATCCCAGTCCAGTTCGTCGTGTCGAGCGGCATCCCTGCCGAGGTCGCCCGGTGTCGGGCGGGGGGCGGAATATAGGTGGCTGCTGCCGGGGCATCAATGCCCCGATCGACGCATCACGCGGTGCGTGCTTCCTCGGCACCGTCCGATCCGTCCCGCGCCTCGGATGCTTCCCGATCCTCGTTCACCTGACGCTCATAACGAGCCCGCGTGGCACGGTGATCCATGAGGATGTGCGCTCGACCCTCGCCGCCGACCTCATCCAGTCGCTTGCGCGCATACGAGAGCATCGTGCGGCGGGAGAGGTGCACCACCACGACATCACGCGCCGCCCACGCCTGCAGGAGTTCACGGATGTCCTCGACGTGCAGGTGCATGCCGGTGGCGGCGCGACCACGATGCTCAGGATCGAAGAACGTGCACTCGGTCACCACGGTCTGTGCCTGACGGAACTCATCGCGCAACAGATAGGGACCCATCTCGGTGTCGCCCGTGTAGGCCACGAGCGGGATGTCGATCTGCCGCGTGATCGATTCACCGCGCGCCTTGGCTTCACGCAAGGCATCGGCCGGCAGGTCCGCAAACTCCGGCTTGAGCTTGTTGCGGCGTTCGATGACCACGAATCCCAGGGCGGGGACAGTGTGCCGCACCTCGATCGCCCGCAGCCAGATGTTCGGCTTCAGGAGGACTTCCTGACCATCCTCCATGCCGATCACCTCGTGCGGCGTCTGCTGGCGCTCAAGATCGACCCACCCCTTCATCATGTTGAGCAGGGGCTGCGCGATCGCATGGTGGCAATGCACTTTGCCTGGGGGAAGCTTCTGGAAGTACCGCTGGCTGAACCAGTATGGCAGGCCACCGATGTGGTCCATGTGCGCGTGCGACAGGGCGATCGATGGGCACGGCACCAGCACACGCGGGCAGAAACCGACATCGAAGGCCACTTCGAGTTCCGGGACGTGCACCATGGTCTGTTCGCCAGCCACGCTGAAGCCCTGCACGCGGTGGGGCGGCAGCCAGAGGAACGAAAGCTGACCGTCTTTGGCGGGGGGGTTCGGGATCATGGGGCGGTCCGTGGCGGAAGGATCCATGCTAGCGCGGCGCCGCCTTGGCGTACCCTCTCACGAGCGTCATGCCCGACGATGGACCCATCACGAGCGAGTTTGCCGACGATCCCGACATGGCCATCCTGATCGCCGACTTCGTCGCATCGCTTCCTGGGCGCGCACGCGCCATCCTTGATCGCATCGATCAGGGCGCCACCGAGCAGGCGCGCACCATGGCCCACCAACTCAAGGGTGCCGGCGGTGGCTACGGCTTTCCACAGGTGACCGATGCGGCCCGCGCCGTGGACCTGGCCATTCGCGAACATCGCCTTGATGACGCGCACGCCGCGGCACAGGCCCTGATCACCCTGTGCGCGAGGGTCGCCCCATGAATTCGATCGACCCGATGTCGTTCACGGCCGCCGCGGCGCGCCTCCTGGCCATCGACGACAGCGAACTCATCCACCGCCTGCTCAAGTTCCGGCTGCAGCACGAGCGGCTGGAGATCCATGGGGCGATCAACGCCCGCGAGGGCCTCGCGATGGCCCGCGAACTCCAGCCCGACGTCATCCTGCTCGACATCGACATGGAGGACATGAACGGCTTCGACGTGCTGACCACGCTGAAGAATGATCCGCTCACGCAGGACATCGCGGTGATCTTCATCAGCGGCACCGAGGAAGCGATGGACAAGGTCCGCGCGCTCGACCAGGGCGCCGTCGATTTCGTGAGCAAGCCCTTTGAGGTGGTTGAGCTCAAGGCACGCGTCCGCACGGCCATCCGTTCGCAGCGCCTCATGAAGATGCTGGCCCAGAAGGCACAGATCGATGGACTGACGGGGCTCTGGAACCGCGCCTACATGAACCAGCGCCTCGCGGCCGAGGTGGACGAAGCACGTCGCCACGGCCAGCCGCTCTCGATGATCCTCTGCGACATCGACCGCTTCAAGCACCACAACGACCACTTCGGCCATCCCTTCGGCGATCTCGTGATCGAGCGATTCGCCCAGATCCTGTCGAGCGGACGAAGCTCCGACGTGGCATGCCGCTATGGGGGCGAGGAGTTCTGCGTGCTCCTGCCCTCGACGACGGCGGTCGAGGCCGAGGAAGTCGCCAACCGCTATCGCGAGCAGCTCGAGCACATCACCTGGAATGACCATCCCGGCCTCGTGGTCACCGCGAGCTTCGGTGTCGCCGAGTTCGGCCCAGGCCGGGATACAGCTGAATCGATGCTCAAGGCCGCGGACGCGGCGCTCTACACAGCCAAGCAAGGCGGCCGGAACCGCGTGGCGGTGGCGTCGCCAGCGTGAGCCACATGGCCACGCACCACGACTTGGCCATCTGCATCCGTCACTGGGACTTCAGTGACACCAGCCAGACCGTCAGCATGTTCTGCCGGACCTCCGGCATCGTGCGTGGCATCGCGAAGGGCGCACGCCGTGAACGCGGCGCCTTCTCCGGCGGCATGGACCTGCTCACCATGGGTGAACTCTCATGGATCGAGGCCCGCACCGGCGACCTGTGCATCCTGACCTCGTGGCTGCCCACGGAATCATGGCCTGCCCTGCGGACCTCGCCGCGCGCCAACACCGGTGCGTGGTATGTGCTCGAGTGCATCGGCCGCATGCTCGAACCACACGATCCCCATCCGGAACTCTTCGACAGCCTTGTCGAGACCTTTCATGGGTTCACGGGTGGCGACATCGAAGCCTCGATGGTGCGCTTTCTCTGGTCGCTGCTCGGCGAAACCGGCTTCGGACCGAGGCTGGCCGTGCCGACCACCGAGACCTGTGCCTTCGATCCTGGCATGGGTTGCCTTGACCACACCACGGAACATGCCTGGACGGTCCGGTCGTCAACGCTGATGGCGATCGATCGAGCGCTCAGGCGTGATCCCCAGCTCACGGCATCCGATGCGCTCCGCGGCGCCACGCTCCTGGCAGCCTGCGTGCGCCACCACCTGCAAAGTGAACCAGCGACACAGGCTGCATTCTTCGGGCCGATCCCGCAAGGCACGCGGGCCGTGCAGCGTCGCGGAACCGATCTCCGTCACGACTAGCATCGGCACCATGCGCACGGCCTACCACGAACACCGCCTGCCCAACGGCCTCACGATCATCGCGGAGATCGATCCCGGGGCCCACACCATGGCTGCCGGCTTCTTCGTCCGCACGGGCGGCCGCGATGAACCTTCACGCCTCATGGGCGTGAGTCATTTCCTCGAGCACATGATGTTCAAGGGCTCGGCTGCCGTCGTCGCACAGGACGTGAACCGACGTTTCGATGCCATCGGCGCCGAGCACAACGCCTTCACCACGATCGACATGACCGCGTATCACGCGCACGTCCTTCCCGATCGGCAAGGCGAAGCGATCTCGCTCCTGTCGGACCTCCTGCGACCAGCCTTGCGCGGCGAGGATTTCGACGAGGAGCGCAAGGTGATCCTCGAGGAGATCGCCATGTACGACGACAATCCCTTCTGGCC
>JAGWXC010000254.1 GCA_018970045.1 Planctomycetota bacterium
GTTGTGCACGATCTCGTGGTAGACGTAGATCGGCTCGCCCGGGCAGATGTCGAGCAATTGGTCCACGACATCGATGGCCATGTAGACGCCGGCGCAGAAGCCACGGGGATTGGCGAGGATCAACTTCATGAGCCCGGAGATCATAGCCCTGCGAGGGCGTAGGGCAGTATCGTGCCGGACCCCATGGATGACCGTACTGGCCACGCCTCCACGGCCCTCGCCACGGCGATGCCGGACCTGCCGAGGTCGCTCATGCTGCGCGCCGGTCTGGATCGATGGGGTCCGGGATCCACGGTGCCGTGCGAACGCAGTCAGGCACTTGAGTTCTGCGCTCGCGTGGCCGGCGGTGCTGCCGAGAATTTCAGCGTGATGAGCGGGCTGGTCCCGGCAGCAGCGCGCGGATCGTTCCAGGCGATCTACGCGTTCTGCCGCCTCAGCGACGACCTTGGCGACGAGGCCGGCGACCGCGCGACCGCGACCGCGTGGCTCTCGTGGTGGCGCGAGTCGCTGCACCGAGCCTTCGCCGGTGATGCGGTGCATCCGGTCTTCGTGGCGTTGCAACCCGTGATCGAGCGTCATGGCCTCGTCTGCGAGCCGTTCGATGCGTTGCTCCGGGCGTTCCTGCGCGATCAAGTACAGGATCGCTACGAGCGCTGGGACGACCTGCTCTCGTACTGCCGTGAGAGCGCGGACCCCGTTGGCCGGCTCGTACTCGGCGTGCTCGGCGAGCGTGATCCGGCCGCGATCGCTGCGAGCGATGCGATCTGCACGGCGCTGCAATTGACCAACCACTGGCAGGATGCCCGCCGCGACCTCATCGAGCGCAACAGGATCTACGTGCCGAGCGAGCTCTTCCATGGCGAACGTCTGGAGGAGCGGTTCCGCTCGACGGTCGAGGTCGGCCACGCCCCGGACCGTGAGTTCCTGGCGCAGTGGCGGGAGTGCCTTGGGGAGTGCGTGTCGCGCACGGCACCGATGTACGACTCCATTGGTGCGCTGGAGCGGTCGGTGGCGCCGCAGCATCGGGCCCTGCTTTGGCTGTTCGCCGAGGGTGGCCGGCGCACGCTCGCACGGATCGAGCAGTGGAATGCCGAGACCTGCCTGGATCGCCCACGGCTGTGGGCACCCGAGAAGGCCTGGATCGTGCTGCAGGCAGTGCTCCGCGCTCGGAGGAACGCGCCGTGAGCATGCTGAAGGCCTGGACCGGGCCCGCGCTTGAAGCCAGTGCTTCGCACTGCGCGGCCATCGTGCGGCGAGAGGCCCGCAACTTCTATCACGGGCTCAAGCTCGCACCCGAACCGCGTCGCTCCGCGCTGTATGCGGTCTACGCGTGGATGCGTCGTGCCGATGACCTCGTCGACGATGGCGGCCCGGACCGCATCGAGCAGGTCGCGGCGTTCCGAGCGGCGACCGAGCGCGCCTTCGGCGGCCATGTGCCCGACGGTGATCCGATGTGGCCTGCCCTCGTGCGCTCGATCGGCGATCACGCTCTGGCGCGCGCCGACTTCGACGGGATGCTCGATGGCCAGCTGCTCGATGCGGAGCACCAACCGTGCAGGGACTGGGCCGGGACCCGTCACTTCTGCGATCTGGTCGCCGGGACGGTGGGTCGGACCTGCACGCGGATCTTCGGGGCGAGCGATCCGGAGGCGATGCGGCTCGCGACCGATCGTGGCATTGCGTTCCAGCTCACGAACATCCTGCGCGACCTCCGTGAGGACCATCGCATGGGGCGCTGCTACCTGCCGGCCGATGAACTGGCTCGTGCGGGTCTGGACATTGCGAGCCTGCTGTCCTGGAGCGATCCGCAGCGTTGCACGGCGTTCATGCAGTCGCAGCTCGATCGATGCCTGGCGCACTACCGGTCGAGCGCGCCGCTCGATGGCATGATCGACTGGTCGTGCAGGCCTACGCTCTGGGCCATGACGGCGATCTACGGCGGCATCGCTCGGCGGATCAATGATCGCCCGCAATCGGTCGTCGAAGGGCGCGTGGCGCTGCCAGCAGTGAGCAAGCTGCTGGTGGCGTTCCGCGCCCGACTGGGCTGGCACGGCGGGGCGTGCGTGCCATGAGTCGCACCGTCGCGATCGTCGGCGGTGGCGTAGCGGGTCTTGCAGCGGCGCTGCGCGTGGCGGAGTCGGGTGATCGGCCGATCGTGATCGAGACGCGCGGCAAGCTCGGCGGCCGGGCAACGAGCTTCGAGGATGCGCGCACGGGCCTGGTGCTCGACAACTGCCAGCACGTGCTCATGGGCTGCTGCACGAATCTGATCGACTTCTACGGCAGGCTCGGCGTGGACGGCTTGATCGAGTGGCACGACACCACCTTCTGGGCGAACCCGCCGATGGATCCCGATCGGATGAAGCCATCGTGGTGGCCTGCGCCTGGGCACTTCACGGGCTCGTTCCTGCGCATGCGTCAGTTGGACCTTCGAGACAAGCTCGCGATCGCACGCGCGATGTGGCGCATGATCCGGCTCGGTCGCAACGGTCGGGCGCAGTGGGTTGGTCGTGATTTCGGCGTGTTCCTGCGCGAGACGGGCCAGACCCGCGCCGCGATCGATCGATTCTGGGAGCCCGTGGTCGTGAGCGCGTGCAACGTGCCGAGCGCTCTGTGCGATGCCGGCTACGCGATGAAGGTCTTCCAGGATGGGTTCCTGCAGGATC
>JAGWXC010000255.1 GCA_018970045.1 Planctomycetota bacterium
CGGCCAGACGTTCATCCCAGCCGATGCGGCCCTGCGCACCGCGGCCGCGACCAATCTCGGAACCCACATCGAGCAGATGGTCCAGGCGTGCTGCTCGTTCGGTGCCGTGCTGGTGTGCACGACCGCGAGCAACGAAGCTGGCCTCGTCCCGCTGGGGCACGAGGTGCTCGATGGATGGTCCGACGACGATCGCCTGGCGATCGAGCGCGACCTCGCCGTGGCACGAACCGCTGCGACCGGTGATGCTCCGGCTGCCGAAGCGGCCGCGCGTGCCGTGATCGAGCGCGCCCCACAGCATGCCGAGGCTCACTTCTGGCTGGGCAAGGCAAGGGCCGTGCAGGGGGACCGAGTTGGCGCGCGGGCGGCGTTCCTGCGTGCGCGAGACTGCGACACGATGCCGTGGCGACCGACGAGCGCCACCGAACAGGCGATCCGTGATGCGGCCGAGCGGTCCGGCGCGACGCTGTGCGACGTTGCCGAGTCGTTCCGCACCATGAGCCCGGAGGGTGCGACCGGCTGGGAGCTGCTCGATGACCATGTGCATCCGAGCCTGCGCGGCCAAGCCGAAGCCGCGCGGCTCATGGCGAATGCGGTGCTCGGCATGCCCGGGATGCCGCAGGCCGAGCCGATTCCCGAGGGTTTCGATTGGTCCGGGCTGGCCACGAGGCTTGGAGCCAATCCTTGGGATGCATGGCGCGTCGACCACACGCTGCGGGTGCTGTTCGGCGTGCCGTTCATGAAGCGTTCCAATGCGGAGGCGTTCGCGCGCTTTGACCGTGCCGCCGGGGCCCTTGAGGCATCGGTGTCGCCGGCCATCCGCGCCGTGCTCGAGGAGTGGAAGACGACGCGTCCGCATGCCGGAGCGCAACGCCCGGTGACAGGCATGGTGGCCCGAGCCTTGCTGCGCGAGGGTCGCGCGGCCGATGCGGAGCCGCTCTACGCGATCGCGCTCAACCAAGTCCCGGGCTACATGAGTTGGAGCCTTGAGTACGCGTACTTTCTGCTCGCATGTCGGGAGAAGACGAAGCCAGCCCTCGATGCCGCCGATCTGCAGCTGGCGGCCGACGCCATTGCACGCGGTCGTTTCCTGCTGGCTCACGGCGAGTCGGGGTCGGGCTTCACCGAGCGGTATGTGGGCAGGTTGCACCAACTGCGGGGCGAGTGGGCCGAGGCCTTGCCGTTCCTGCTGGCGGCCCGCCCGCGCATGCAGGCCGAGGACCTGGTGGCGTGCGACCAGGCCATCGTGGCTTCGTACATCAAGCTTGGGCGTACCGGCGACGCGTTGGCCCTGTGCGAGGAGGGCATTCGCTCAAGCGGTCGCTTCGCGGCGATCTATCAACGACTGCGCGAACAGGTCCAGCTGGGCAAGTGAGCGCCGCCGCTGCGGGCCACGCCGCCGTCTTCAGGACGATCGCAGCCGCGAGGAGAGTTCGGCACGGCGCTTCACGCCCAGCTTGACGTAGATGCGCTTGCCGATCGTGGCGATCGTGTTGAGCGAGACGCCGAGTGCGGCGGCGATCTCAGGGCGGGTCTGGCCCGTGGCGAGCATCGCGGCGACCTGGCGCTCCCTCGGCGACAGCGCATGCATGCCTGTGCTCGCCGAACGCGCTGCGACGTCTTGCGCGCGTTCGCGGCTGACCACGTAGAGCTGCGGCATGGGCAGCGTCGGCGGATCGGCGGGAACGGCCTCGATCATGATCTGGAAGTTGCAATCCTGGGGTTGCGACACGTCGATGTCGCGGATCTCGGACTGCACGCTGATCATGTAGTCGTGGATCTGGCGCACCATGCGCTTGAGTTCGTCGATGTGGTGGGGCTTGAGCGAAGCCGAGCAGTTGGACCGATGCCGCCAGTCGAGCGGTTCGGTGCTGACCGCGTCGCCCTCGCGGGCGTAAAAGGTCTGGATGGCCGCTCGGCCCGTGCCCAGCACACGGTCGCTGAACTCACGGGCAAGTCGCAGGTGCCGCTCATCGCTGGGGTCGTAGGACAGGACGATCGATTCGTGCTTGCTGCGGTATGTGGTGGCACGCCGTTCAGCGCGGATGGGCAGCTTCTCGAGCAGGCCCGCCGTGCACAGCAGGTCCAGGGTGGACTGGGCGGTTGCGGCATCGCAGTGGGCCAGCGCGGCGATCTCTTCAACGGAGCAGGGCTTCGTGAAGCGACGCACGAGTTCCCACACGGCGAGCGGGAGCGGGCTGGCGAGAACGTCAGCGACATCGTGGTTGGCGATGTCGACAATCGCAGCAGACATTGACGCATTATGCGTTGCGGCGGACACTGCATTGGCGCGATCCCGCGCTGCGGCGCAAGTGTGGCTCAATCGTCGCCCGAATGGGTCCCATGATGCATGCTCGTCGCGCGAGCTGCCATTTCATTCATCCTTGATCAGCGAGGCCTGTGGCCCGCAGGCCCTGGCGGCCTTTGGCCGCCGCCCGCGCAGCGGGCCACCCGCGCGCAAAAGCGACGAAGCCGAAGGTCTGGCCTTCGGCTTCGAGCATGGCAAGCGGGTGAAGGGGATCGAGGCCTGTGGCCCGCAGACCCTGGCGGCCTTTGGCCGCCGCCCGCGCAGCGGGCCACCCGCGCGCAAAAGCGACGAAGCCGAAGGTCTGGCCTTCGGCTTCGAGCATGGCAAGCGGGTGAAGGGGATCGAGGCCTGTGGCC
>JAGWXC010000032.1 GCA_018970045.1 Planctomycetota bacterium
TCCCATCAGGACCGACCAGCCACAACGCACTGTTGTTCTGGGTCGGACCAGCCGCGTGGATGATGTTCGGACCGTTCAGGCTTCCACCGACCACCATGAAGCCCGACGTCGACGTCGAGTAGGTCGTCGTGATGCCGTTCACACCACTCGACGTATTGAACACCGAACTCGCCGGCGCTCCAGCCAGCGCCGCACTGCCGTTGCGGGCCACCAGACCCATGGAGCCGGGAACACCACGCAGCAACACGCGGTTGTTCGCGTTGGTGAGCGAGCCATCGGGCAGCTGGATGGTGTTGCTCACGATCACGCGACCCTCATCATCGATGCACCCGTTGTTGAAGGCGCCGGGAATCCAGATTGCGTCCGTCACCCCACCGACGCCGACGTCCGTCGACTGGCGGGCCAGGAACTCCCACGTGACTGATTGCGCGGAGACAGCGCAGGACACGCACGATGCAGCGACGACGGCAATGGAACGGTTCAGCATGACAGGCAACTCCTGGGATGGTTCAGAGCGGGGCGAGAGCACCAGCCATCGGTGATCTTTGCCCGTTCCTGAAGGATTTTTCCTTAAGGAATGTGGCGGCGGCCGAGAGAAAGTCCAACGCGCAGCGAAAATCGCCTGCAGTTTCTGTTATAGGACTATAGACGACTATGGCGCCAAGGTTCACAACGGCACTGTGGTCGCCCGGAACGCCGCGCACAGCATGCCGTGACCCCCAGTCGGGCCGCCGCGACCGCTCACTCCGACTCGAGGTGTGCCCGCGCTGTGGCCAAGCGCGCGGCCGCCGCGTCATCCAACTTCGGAAAATGCAGGTCGACCGAGGCGAGGGCATCGACCATGATCGAGGCGACGACGAGCCGCGTGTACCACTTCTGGTCTGCTGGCACGACCGCCCACGGCGCATGCGGCCGGGCCGTGGAGCGGATCGCGTCCTCGTAGGCACGCATGTACTCATCCCAATGCGCGCGCTCGGCGACATCGGCCTCGCTGAACTTCCAGTTGCGGGCCGGATCATCGATGCGCTTCAGGAACCGGCGCCGCTGCTCATCCTTCGAGACGTGCAGGAAGATCTTGCGCACGATCGTGCCGTTGGCGGCCAGATACTGCTCGTACGCGCACAGGTCCCTGAATCGATCCTGCCAGATCCGGTCGGTCACGAGCTCGGCGGGCAGCTGCTGGGCGCGCAGGAGTTCGGGATGCACGCGCACCACGAGCACTTCCTCGTAGGCGGAGCGATTGAAGATCCCGATCATGCCGCGCCGCGGCGCGAGCCGGGTGCATCGCCACATGAAGTCATGGTCGCGCTCCTCGGCACTCGGGGCCTTGAAGGCATGGATCTCGCAGCCCTGCGGATTGACTCCCGTCATGACATGCTTGATCGCGCCGTCCTTGCCGGCCGCATCCATCGCCTGAAACATGACGAGCAGCGACCACCGGTCCTGCGCGTAGAGCATCTCCTGGAGCTCGCTCAGGACCCGCGTGCTCTCGGCCAGCAGCTCCTGCGCATCGTCCTTGCCGGATGGGCCATAGGGCCAGGTGTCCGCGGGATCATGATCCGCGAGGCTGAAGGCCGCGCCGTCACGGACCAGATGCCGCGCCGCGAGCTCGCGTGCCTTCGAGATGACCTTGGCGTTGTCCATGCGATGCGGCTCCCGGGGTTGCGAGCCCGCACGCTACCGCACCGGTGCCGCGAACTCCCGGACGATCGCCTGCCAGCGCCCGTGCACCACCGCACCGCCTGCGGCCCGTCGTCCATCAGGCGACGGCACCAGCGTCACACCATGCTCAGGATCATTCGGCTGTGGTTGCCCCGGGGCATCCAGCACCACGCCTCCGGCCAGATCAACGCGTCGCGTGATCGGCAGGAGCGTTCCCGCGGCCCAACTCAGCCCGTCGTACTCCAGCGTGGCCCCGTCGTCGACGAGCCGTGCCTGGGTGAGGTTCGAGATGGACGGCATGGTCGTGATCGGTGGCGTGCCGGTGGTGACCAGTGCTCCCCTGCCCGCGTTGAGATCGCGGATCGTGTCAGCGCGTCCCTGATGGATCGAGATTGCACCCCACGGCGGGAGTGGACCTTCACCGACCGCCGCGATGATGGACGGAAGCATCCAACTGCCTCCACTCGACAGCGCCGTGGCCGCCCCGCTCCCGATGATGCTTCGGTCACCCGTGCGCGGATCGACCACCGACACCGTCAGGGGCACCTGGGTCTCTGGCGTCGTGGCCGGATCAGGGCCTCCGAAGATCAGGCCTTGGTTCGAGACCACGATCGACCCATCTTCGGTGAATCCCTGCACCGCGAAAAAACCGTCAGCATTGGTGCCGAGCTCGAGGCGCCCCGCCGTGCCCGTGATCGAGTCGAACCACTCGAGGGTCGGGATGTAACCACTCTCCGCATCGAACCTGAGCGCGGCCATCCACCGCCCATTAGGCGAGAGCCGGACGCGAGCCTCAGGTGCGTTCCAAGGGGTTCCGGCGACCCAGCCGTGCGTTGGATCCCACCGGACCGTCGTCGCGCGCGGTACATCGAATGACCGTTGCCAGACCCGCCACAGTGGCCACCATGCAAGCTCGCCCAGCCGCGTTGCGGGCCACGCGTCGCCGAGTTGCCTTGCCGCCGCCCGCGGAGCCCACTGCACCTTGGCCAAGAGCGCCACGCCGCCGGCGGACAACATCAGGATCGAGGCCACGATCGCGAGCGCCGCAGGCCTGCGCCATCGTGGTCCTGCGAGTTCGCGCCCGGATTGCAGGCAGCCGCACTCAGGGCACGGCTCTCCCGGCGCGCCGTCGGCCAGATCGTGGTTGCAGCGGCGGCAGTAGCGCCGCCCGACCACACGCGGCGTGCGCAGGAGCCTGATGCAGGCCCACCCAAGCATGAGGACCGACGCGATGACCGCCACGGCCCCGAGCTCGCCGGCGTGATCGTCGAACCACGGCCACCAGCGCCCATCGACTGCATCAACGACCATGAACGATGAACCGTCTCGGCTCCACTCCACCGTGCCGGACCCCCGCCCGACAGGGCCCAGATCGATGAGCGTCGCGGAGCCGCTGAACCCCGGCACGGGGGCGCTCGCCTCGACCTGGTCAGCATGCATGGCGCTCATCGTCCGCAAGCACGATCAGGACCGATCGCGCGCCAGGTACACCGTCTGCGACGGGAACGCGAAGCCCGTGCCGTTGGACTGCACGATGTCCATGATGTCCAGATTGATGCACTCGACCGCAGCGCGATAGACCGCTGCATCCGTGGTCTTCACCACGGCCTTCAGGTCGATGTCGAGCGACGATGCCCCGAAGGCCATGAAGTTCACGCGCACCGACGCGGGATCGACCAACGCATCCCCCTCCAAGCGCGCCCGCAGCGACGTCAGGATCCTGCGCATGGCATCCCCGCTGGTCTCGTAGCGAACGCCGATGACCGCCGAAAACCGGAACCCGTCGCGCGTGCTGAGCTTTTCCACGCGCGACTGCGCCAGGTCGCCGTTGGCCACCACCAGCTGCGTTCGGTCGACCGTGCGCAGCGTGGTCGAACGCAGGCCGATGCGCTCGACGGTCGCGATCGTTCCGTTGATCGAGCACGTGTCGCCCGGATGCAGCACGCGGTCCGCGATGACGCTCGCACCTCCGAACAGGTTCGCCAGGGTCTGCTGCGAGGCAAGCGCGATCGCCGCGGTGCCGATGCCCAGGCCCGCGATGACCGCGCCGAGGTCCATGCCCAGGGCCTGCAGCGCGACGGAAAGTCCAAGCAGGTAGACGATCGCCATGGCGACCACGCGCACCACGCGCACGATCGCGCCAGCATCGGTGATGCCGCGCGCAGCGAGCTTCGCCTCGATCGAGACCGTGAACACGCGAAGCCAACGGGCCACGCCCCAGGCGATCGCGAGCACGAGCACGGCCTTCGAGCCGATGGCAAGGTTCGCCTTGGCCGGTACGCTCAGCGCGATCCAGTCCTGTGCGATGCGCATGGCCAGCAGTGCGAGCAGCAGGCCGATCGGGGCCGCGAGCTCGGCGATCGTCTCGCGCACCATGCCCAATCCGCCGCGTCCAGCCAGGTGCGCGCCACGGTGCAGGAGCGCCGAGACACCCCACCCCAGCACCATCACCGCCGACGCGACCAGGAGCAGCGCGATCCACTGCCAGAGCTCGATCTCGGCCACGTGCACGTCGACCAGGAACTCGGGAAGGGACGTGATCCACCAGACACCCATCGTCTTGGCCATGTTTGGCACACCCTGCACCGTCTCGGACGAGATCACCCAGTCATCGCCATCCCGCACCAGCGTGACCTCAAGCTCCTGGCCCTCGTCCATGATGGTGCCCAGGGAGACCGCCTCGCCGTCCTGGTTCGCCTCCTCGCCCGGCACCGCATCGAAGTCAAGCCAGATGCGCTCGTCGAGCAGCAGCTTCAGGGCTCGGGCCACCTGATCCGGGGTGGCCTCGGCATCGTCCATGCTCGTGGGCCACTGAAGGAGCCGTGCAGCGTCCGCCCAGGCCCCGTCCCGGGCGAGCATGATGAAGCTGTACGCCGCGTTGCGCGGTGTCTCTTGGTTCTGGATCGGCGGCGCCGGGGGCTCGGCCAACACCTCCTCGGTGGCTTGGGTCGGAGCGGCCACCAGCGTGAGGGCGGCAAACAGGGCCATGAACAGGGTGCGCAAGCGCAGGATCAAGGGCATCGGCTGATCGTAAACCCATGCGCCGGCAGAAGCCGTTGGCTGCGTCCGAGTAAGCTTGGCCTGATTCCGCAGTTTCCCCGAACTCAGTACGAAGCCACGCACTAAACTCCCGATCCCGGAATTCCCGGACCAATACTCCGAGATAACCATGACCACTCTCGCTGCTCGGGCGGATCGCCCATCTCTCGTTCCTGACCTTGTGTCGGGTCTCGTCGTGTTTTTGGTTGCCGTTCCGCTCTGCCTGGGCATCGCGCTGGCGTCTGGCGCACCGCTCTTCTCTGGACTCGTCTCGGGTGTGATCGGCGGCATCGTCGTGGGCGCCCTCAGTGGCAGCCACGTCAGCGTGAGCGGCCCGGCCGCCGGTCTGGCAGCGATCGTGCTGGCGCAGATCAACGGCCTGGGTTCCTTCCAGACCTTCCTGCTCGCCGTCCTCATCGCCGGTGCGATGCAGCTTGCGTTCGGCCTGGCCAAGGCCGGCGTCCTGGCCAAGTACTTCCCCACCAACGTCATCAAGGGCCTTCTTGCGGCCATTGGTGTCCTGCTGATCCTGAAGCAGATTCCCCACCTCATCGGCTACGACAAGGACTGGGAAGGTGACATGTCCTTCATGCAGGCCGATGGCGACAACACCTTCTCGGCACTCATCCACGCGCTTCAGGCCTTCCTGCCCGGGGCTGCGATCGTTGGCGCGGTGGCCCTGACCACGCTCATCGTGTGGGACAAGACCCCCCTCAAGAAGTCGCTGTTCCCTGGTGCGCTCGCCGCCGTCGTCCTGGGGACCCTGGCCAGCGAACTCTTCCTCCGGACCGGATCCTCGCTGGCCATCGACGGCACGCACCTCGTGAATGTGCCCTTGATCGGCAAGGACGGCTTCACCTGGTCGTCGCTGGTCACGCTGCCGGACTTCAGCCAGATCATGAATGGTGGCGTGTGGATGGCAGCCGTCACGCTCGCCGTCGTCGCCTCCATCGAAACGCTGCTGAACCTCGAAGCCACCGACAAGCTCGATCCGCAGCGCCGAGTCTCGCCGCCCAACCGCGAACTGGTCGCGCAGGGCGTGGGCAACATGCTCGCTGGCTTCGCTGGCGGCCTGCCCATGACCAGCGTCATCGTGCGCAGTTCGGTCAACGCCAGCGCCGGCGGCCGCACCCGCAACGCCGCGATCTTCCATGGTGTCCTGCTCTTGGGCAGCGTGCTGCTGTTCCCGGCCGTGCTCAACAGCATTCCCTTGGCAGCACTTGCTGCAGTGCTGATCTTCACCGGCTGGAAGCTCGCGAATCCAGCTATCTTCCGCGCCATGTGGACCACCGGCCCTGCGCAGTTCGTGCCGTTCGTGGTCACCGTGTCGGCGATCGTCTTCACCGACCTCCTGCTCGGGGTCGGTCTTGGCCTGGCCACCAGCCTTGCCTTCGTGCTCTGGAGCAACCTCCGTGCTGGCCCGCAGGTCATCAAGGAAGACCACGTGGGCGGCCTTGTGCACCGCGTCGAGCTCGGCACCCAGGCCACCTTCCTGAACCGGGCCCAGCTCGCCACCACGCTCGCCGGCTTCGGGAAGGGCGATCAGGTCGTGCTCGATGCACGCATGACCGACTATATCGATCCCGACGCGCTTGCGCAGCTCAACGAGTTCGTCAGGGAAACCGCACCGGCCCGTGGCATCACCACGAGCCTGCTCGGGTTCAAGGACCACTACAACATCGATGATCGCGTGCAGTACGTCGACCACAGCACGAAGGAAGTGCAGGCTTCGCTCACCCCGAGCAAGGTGCTTGCGCTGCTGCGCGAGGGCAACGAACGGTTCATCTCCGGCCGTCGCCTGCAGCGTGACCTCGTGCGCCAGGTCGATGCCACCGCCACGGGCCAGCACCCGATGGTCGCAGTGCTCTCCTGCATCGACTCGCGTGCACCGGCCGAGCTGATCTTCGACCAAGGCATCGGCGACATGTTCAACGTGCGCTTGGCCGGCAATGTCGCCAGCCCCAAGGCGCTCGGCAGCCTCGAGTTCGCCTGCAAGGTTGCTGGCGCCAAGCTCATCCTCGTCATGGGCCACACGCGCTGCGGTGCCGTCAAGGCCACCTGCGACTTCGTGCACCAGGGCGTCGATCCGGTCGCAGCGACCGGCCTCACCAACCTCGGCTCGATCGTCGAGCCCATCGCCGAGGCCGTGCGCATGGAAACACGCACGCAGGATGACCGCTCGGCCAAGAACAGCGCCTTCGTCGACCGAGTGGCCACGATCAACGTGCGCAACACGATCGAGTGGATCAAGGACAACAGCCCCACGCTCGCGGCCATGTCACGCAACGGCGAGATCGCCATCGTCGGTTCGATGTACGACGTGGCAACCGGCCAGGTCGAGTTCCTCGACGGCGTCGGCTTCGCTTCCAAGACACCGTCGGGCGTCCAGGCCGTGCATCACTGATCGCGCAACTGGCCCAGCCCGCCGCGCAGCGCCTGGCCACGGCACGCCTGCACCAAGTCCGACCGCGAGATCGGCTTGAGCGCAAAGCCGTCGCAGCCGGCCGCCCGGGCCTCTTCGCGGTCGGCGCCCAGCGCCGCTGCGGTCAGGGCCACGATGCGCGACCTGCACCCCTTGGCGCGAATGCGCCGGGTGGCTTCGATGCCATCGATCCCCGGCAACTGCAGGTCCATCAGGATCACATCGGGGCTGTGCTCCGCGTCAACGGCCTCCACGGCCGAGAGCCCATCGCCGCGCACCTCGACCGTCGCGCCTGCCTTCCCCATCATCGTCGAGAGCAGTCGTGCCGAGTCGATGCTGTCCTCGACCAAGAGCACATGCACACCAGCCAGCGGCTGGTCGGACGATTCGGTCACGCCTGCCCCCGCCGCGGCGCCGCGGTGCATGACATCGAGCACGGAGTGCAGCGTGAACGTGCTGCCGATGCCGGGGGTGCTGGTGACATCGATCCTGCCGCCGAGGAGGTTGGCGATGCGCGAACTGATCGCAAGGCCCAGGCCCGTGCCTCCATGCTCGCGCACGAAGTCGCGGTCGAGCTGGCTGAAGGGCTCGAACAGGCGACCCATCTGGTCCGGTTGGATCCCCTTGCCGGTGTCGGTGACCGCCACGCGCAGGGCGATTCTGTCGCCGCGCGGCTCGGTGGCCGCATCGATCGTGATCGAGCCGCCCTTGGTGAACTTGACTGCATTGCCCACGAGATTCAGGAGCACCTGGCGGATCCTGGTGGAGTCGCCGATCACGTGGTCATGCGCAGCCTGAACGTCCAGCCGCAGCGCCAGCGAATTGCCGCGAGCGCTCGCGTTCACTTCCATCAGATCGCGCACATCGCGCAGCAACCGCACCAGCGAAAATTCGCGCCGGTCGATGTCCATGCGGCCGGCCTCGATCTTCGACAGGTCCAGCAGGTCATTGAGGATGCGCATCAGGTGGTTGCCGTTGCGAACGATCGTCTCGACGGCATCAGCCCGCTCCTCGCGCCCCAGATCAGGATCGCGCAGCAGTTCCGCGTAGCCCAGCACGGCCGTCATCGGCGTGCGGATCTCGTGCGAGATGTTGGCCAGGAAGTTCGACTTGGCCAGGCTCGCCGCCTCGGCCCGCTCACGCAGCGATCGCTCGATGCGCTCGGCATCCTGCAGTCGGCCGACCATCGTCTCAAGGTCCTTGAGCTGCAGCGACATCGCCTCAAGCACCATCGCGTAGTCCGCGCTGGCATCGTGCGGCGCGTAGTCCTGGATGCCCACGGGCCACGACTCGATCGACGACAGCCCAACCACGCGCGGGCTCCCGACGAAGGCGATCCGCCCCTCGGAGGTCCGGACGAATTGTCCCCGCAGTTGCAGCGGTGAGCCGCGAACCTGCAACAACACCACATCGCCGATCGCATGCTCGACGTCAGCGACAGACTGGAGCGCTGGCCGTACGCCTTCGAACATGTCCACGAAGGATCGCCCCTGCGCCTGCGGCAGCACCCGCCGCAGGCTCCGCCCGACCGCCACGATCTCGCCACCGGGGCCGATCGTGATCTGGAACGGGAAGAGCTCGTCGATGAGGTCGCGCATGGACCGTGCTCAGGAGGCCTTGCTCGCCCGGACACGGAAGGAATCGACTGCGCCACCGGCATCCTTCGATGCCAGCTGCTCGACCGTCACCGATTCGTGGAAGAGCGTGCCGATGCCTTCGATCAAGCCGACCACGAAGGGCGCGAGCCCCGGCCGATGGCTCTGGTAGTCGACCACGACGGCGTCACCTTCAGGCCGCACTTTGAACGACGGTGGCTTGAGGTCAGGGAAACTGATGGCGATGCGCGCGTGCATGGCATCGAGTGCAGCCAGGAGCTCGTAGGTGCTGCCACCGCTGGCCAGCATGATCTTGCCCCATGGTCCACGCTTGGCGTAGGCCACCCAGTAGACCCCGAAGGCGCGGAGCAGATCCGGCAACGGCGCCTGCAGGTGCTCACTCAGCGCTCCGGCAAGCGAGTACGTCACCTCGTCCGGATACTGCTTCATGGTGATGAAGGCCGGATCCGAGATGCCCGCCTTCTGCCGGACCGCAGCCCACGTCTCAGCGCCGAATCGCTCCGTGACGAGTGCTTCGAGCGCCTGATTGACCATGCCGTACATGCGGGTGCCTTTCGTGGAAGCCTGCCCCTGTTCGACGGGGCGATGCCCTGAAGGCCGTGGGGTCGCATTCAGAGCCGGGGCGTGCTCGGCCAGCAGGAAGCGTACCGAAACCCCAAAAGCGAAGGTGGGCACCCTTTCGGGTGCCCACCGTTCGTGTTCCTCAGGACTGGGCGGGGCTTACGGGCACGCCGTGCCGAACACCGCCAGCAGGGCGCCAAGGTCGGCACCGTCGGTGACGCCGTCACCGTTCATGTCGCCGCCAGCATCGAATCCGAACGACGCCAGCAGCGTGCCGAGGTCGGCGCCATCACGGACGCCGTCGTTGTTGAAGTCGCCATCGCACGCGCTGCCTTCGGGACCGGTGATGTTGAGCAAGCCAGCAACCGTGGTGGTGGCCGTCGTGCTGAACTGGCCGAGGCAGATGTAGTACGTGGTGCCAGCGACCAGGTCCTGCGTGAGCGGGAATCCGGCGAAGGAGCCGGTCGCCCCGTTGTTGGTGGCATTGATGAAGCTGGCAAGGTTGCCCGTGCCGCCGCTGGAGCACAGCGGCGCATCATCGTTGAAGGCGATCGTGTTGAAACGCGAGCCCGCACCCGGGCACGTCGTGCCGATCGCCAGCATCGTGTCGCCGTTCGAACCGCAGGTCTTGATCGCGAACTGGCCAGTCGCCGTCGGCGTGAAGGCGTACCACAGCGACTTCTGAATCGTCGCCGTGGTCGTGTCAGCCAAGTTGTTCTGCACGACCTGCGGGCCATTGTTGCCGATGCCCGTGTCGAACGCGTTGTCGCCGTAAGCCGCGACCGTCGCGTTCACGCAGGCGGCGATCGGCGGGGCCGTCACGGCAACGCTGACCGTGTTGGTCAGACCGCTCGAGGCGCTCGCACCGCCAACCACCACGTACACCGGCACGCCGGCGGACAGGGTGACCGCGGCCGACGAGCCCAGGCCTCCGCACGCGGGTGCGCCGCACGCGAGCTCGGACGCCGAGGCGTCGCAGCCAGAACGCACCGACAGCTGCACGGCCGCACCGGCAACGCAGCTCTGGAAGGTGTACTGGCCCGCATCAGCCGGGGTGAACTTGTAGTAGTTCGCGCCGTAGATCGTGCCGCAGGACGCCGAGGCGTTGGCTGCATCGGCGCGGTACGCCTTGCTGTTGGCACCGTTGGCGATGGTCGGGTTGGTCGCTGCGCACGGGTCATACGCCGGCGGCGGGCCGCCAGTGTTGCCGGCCACGATCGACGTGCCGGCGATGCTCTCATAGGCGTAATCGACCAGCGTTCGCGTCATCGCGGTCCCTGCGCTGCCCTGCGCACCCATCTGGAAGCGCATCCAGCCGTAGTGGGTCGTACCGGCCGACGACACGAACCGGAAGCCGATCATGTTCGTCGCGCTGTACTGCCAACCGGCGGAGGCGGTCGCATAAACGTTGGCCGTGCTCGTGTTGTAGGAACCAGTGCTGCCGATCACAGTTCCGGCGGCGATGTTGCCAGCGGGGCCCGTGGTCTGGCCAGTCTGGCGCAGCTGGCCACCACCGGTGGAGTTGAAGAAGTTCATCCCACCGCTAGTCGAGTAGGGATTGACATCCCAACCCGGAACGCCCGATCCCGGGCCGTTGCTGAACACACCGGTCTCCACGTTGATGTAGCAGCCATCGATGTCGACGGCGCACACGAAGTTCACCGGACCGCTGTAGACCACATCCGCAGCGGCAGCACCGGCAAGGCACAGCGCGGCAGTCGCCGCGAAGTGCAGTTCAAGCTTCAGGTTCTTCATCTTCTCTCCAGTCTCCAAGTGTTGTGACCCAGCCGTCGCCGGATCCGGCCAGCCAAAGGCCAGCCCGTGAACGAATCAGTGCATGGGGCGCGCCCATGCCAAGACCGGGGTTGCGGGAAAGCACGCCTCTCCCACGAAGCCCACGGCCCGGAAACCTAGATCATGTCCTCCAGTTTCCAAATCGAATGCACACGATTCCCATGGATGGGCGGCTTTTTCGGCATGTGAAACGGTACCGATAGCCATCCATCCGACCGCTCCACACCATGGGACCTCGCAGCCCGTATACTCCCCGCCCCGACAAACGGGGTGTAGCTCAGCTTGGCTAGAGCGCTTGCTTCGGGAGCAAGAGGCCGCAGGTTCAAATCCTGTCACCCCGATTCCTGCCCCGCCGAACCGGCGGGTGCCGCCAACGCCACCATGCCGCAGCCCGTGATCGTCGTCAGTGGCCTCCCCCGCTCGGGCACGAGCCTGGCGATGCAGGCCATCCATGCAGGCGGGATCGAACCCGTGACCGACGGCGAACGCGTGGCCGATCCCGACAATCCGCGTGGCTACTACGAGTTCGAACGAGTCAAGGCGCTGCGCACCGACAAGGCGTGGCTTGACGGTGCGGCCGGCAAGGTCGTCAAGGTGATCCACATGCTCGTCCCAGAGCTGCCCGATGACCGGCCGTACCGCATCGTTTTCATGGAGCGCACGTTGGAAGAGGTGCTGGCCTCGCAATCGACCATGCTCGCCCGCAGCGGTCGCGCCGGTGCCGCCCTCCCAGCCGATCGCCTGAAGGCGATCTACGAACAGCAGCTCCGTCAAGTGCACGAGTGGATCGCTGCACGTCCCAACTTCGCGATCCTGCGCGTGCCCTACCGGGCCTTCGTCACCGAGCCCGGGGCCCAGGTCGATCGCATCGCCGACTTCATCGGCCTCGACCTCGATCGCTCCGCGATGGTGCGGGCCGTCGATCCGTCGCTTTACCGCAACAAGGCTTGATCCACGCCGAGGTGCGCGGCCAGCGCTGGCCACTCGAACGGCCATGGTGCCGGCTCCGCCAGTTCCTGCGCCAACTGCGCCTCAGCCGCGCGGACCATCAGGGCGCGAGCATCGTCCATCGTGCCATCGTGGGCTGCAAGCACCGCACGCAACCTGAGCGAGGCAAGGTGCTTCGCATCAAAGGTCAACGCCAGATCCAGGCTCTGCCGCGCGTGGGCCAGGTCGCCGTACCACGCCAACGCCGCGCCAAGCAGCATGTGGCCCTCCGGCACGGCCTTCGAGCGCTCCATCGCGTCCAGCGCGGCCTGAGCGGCCGCCTCAAGCTGCGCGGCGCGTGCCTTCGGATCGCTGGGCAGATCGCAAAGCAGCGCACGCGCCAAGCCGAGCAGCGGGAGGATCGATGACCGGTCGGCTTCGCAGGCGCGACGCTGCATCGACGCCGACTCTTTCGCCCGGCCCTGACGAAGCAGGAGATCCGCGAGGGCAGGCACGAGCGCGGGATGGGACCGCACGTTGCGCGCGACGGCATCGGCCTCGCGCACTGACGCAGCCCGGTCACCGGCATCGAGCAGCGCCCGTGCCAGCATCAGCCGCGCTTCAGCATGGCCCGCATCTCGCTGCAGGGTGCCTCGGACCACCTCGATCGCACGCTCTGGCTCGCCAGCGCCGAGCAGGCACGATGCCAGGCACGATCGGTAGCGGAGCTCGTCAGGGCGAGCCGAGCACAGCATCTCGAAGTGCGGAAGCGCCGAGCGCACGAGCCCGCGCGACATGAGGTGCGCACCAACATTGAAGGCACTTTCTCGACGGACCAGATCGACCTGCGCCTTCGCATCATCTGGCAGCGCTGCCATGTATCCAAGGTCAACGAGCTGCTGGATCGCGTCGGCAGCTTCGTAGGGATCCTGTCGCGCATCGGCGGCGTGCAGTCCCGACGGGCCATCGATCGCTTCCCACGAATCGATGCGCGCCGGGACCGAAGCATCGATCACCTCGGCAAGAGCGCGTCCTGCGAAGTCCTTCGCGGCGGGCAAGCCGAGCAACGCCAAGGCCGTCGGCGCGATGTCCACGATGTTCGCGGCTGCAACCGCGGCCCCAGCCCGAATGCCCGGTCCGGCCGCCACCAGCATCCCCGTCGACCGATGCCAGCTCGCTTCCTTCTCCATGCGCCGCTCAGGCGGCAGGTCGTCCAGGTAGGGCCGCCCGGATCCGCTGTGAAAACCATGGTCACTGACCAGGATCACGGTGGTCCCAGGCCCGGCTCGCTCGAGCAACCGGCCCAGCGCAGCATCGTGCCAGGCGTAGACCGCGTCCATCACGCCGCCGAAGGCGCGCACCTCCGCCTCATTCACATGCTTCATGCGCGGCGACCGGTACTGCATGAAGTGATGACCGACCGTGTCGATCGACTCCAAGAACACCATCGCCAGATCCCACGGCGCATGCTCCATCGCTGTCAGCGCCGCGCGCTCCACGCTGGCCGCCACGGCCATCAGCTTGCACAACGTCTCAACGCGCGGATCGTTGGCCAATCCCGCAGGCAGGTTGGGCACGAGTCCCATGAGTCCTTCCGAACGCATGGATGCCCGACCCACCCGTGATGCGGCGATGCCATCAGCCAGAGCTTCAGGGTGAACGGTTCCCGGAGTCAACGGCCACGCTCCCCCGTCACCCGGATCGCCCTCCATCAACAGGTTGCTGGTCACGCTGCCGTGGATGGGCTCGGCGGGGTGGCTGGCGTACCAGCCCGTCACCTGCGAGCGCAGCCCCGACTGCGAGGCGATGTTCCAAAGTGCCTTGACCTTCCGGCTCGTGCTCGATGCCACACGCAACCCGCTGCCGTCCGGCTTGGGCTCGACGAAGTTGGCAATCCCGTGGCGATCGGGCGTGCGCCCGGTGGCGATCGTCGTCCACAGCAGCGGGCTCAGCTTGGGCTCGAGCGTGGACAAGTCTGAGCGGATGCCCCGCGCGATCAGGCTCGCCAGGACCGGCATCCGGCCCTGCTTGATCAGGGGATCGACCACCTGCCAATCGGCCGCATCCCAGCCCACGATGAGCAGCCGCTGTGCCGCGCGAGTCGCCATGCCCGGATCCTAACGATCACCTACAGGTCATCCGACCAACGAACACGGGCGGCCCGAAGGCCGCCCGTGCGTGATCAACCGAGTTGGTTGGTCGGGTCGCTGCGATCAGCGACGACGACGGCTGGCGAGGCCAGCGACGCCCAGGAGCGCAAGCGCGCCGGGGGCGGGAACCGCGCCAGCAACGATCGAAGCGCCAGCGACGTTTTCCCAAGCGTAGTCAACCACGGTGCGGGTCGGTCCGACGCCGGCCGCGCCCTGCGGGCCCATCGCGAAGCGCATCCAGCCGTAGTGGGTGGTGCCCGCGGCCGACACGAAGCGGAAACCGATCATGTTGACCGCGTTGTACTGCCAGCCAGCGGCAACGTTGCCGTACACGTTACTGGTGCCGGTGTTGAACGAGCCAGTGCTGCCGATCACGGTGCCCGCGGCGAGGTTGCCGGCCGGGCCGGTGGTCTGGCCGGGCTGACGGAGCTGCCCGCCGCCGGTCGAGTTGAAGAAGTTCATCCCGCCCGAGGTCGAGTAGGGGTTGACGTCCCAGCCGGGGACGCCCGAGCCCGGGCCGTTGCTCAGCACGCCGGTCTCGACGTTGATGTAGCAACCATCGATGTCGACGGCGCAAACGAAGTTCACGGTTCCGCTGTAGACGATGGCCGCGTTGGCCGCGCCAGCGGCGCACAGGGCAGCCGCAGCCGCGAAGTGCATTTCAAGCTTCAGGTTCTTCATGTCTTTCTCCAAACGTATAGAGGGATAAGGAAAGGGTCGGGTGGCTCGGGCTTCCTTGGACCTGCCACCACCTTGCAAGGCTCCGGGTGAGGGCCCGGACACCCCGGACACGACTCCGGGACGTCGTAACCTGACCGGGTTCCCGAACAGTGCAAATTTCTTGCGGAACAATCCGGTGTTTTTGGGGCAAGTGAAAGGCGCCCCGCCCCCTTCCACGCCCGTTGATTGCCCCCATACTGCCTCCCATGCCGACGGGCTTGACCCCCACGCCAACCCGATTCTGCGCTCAGGGGGGCGCCTTTTTGCCCCATCCGGCTCCGCAGCCGGATCAATGGCCACCTCTGAATGATCGTCCTCGCCCCTTCCACGAGGCCGACCCTTGGGGTGAAAAGGCGCACACCTACCTCCGGGCCCAGGGTTTCGCGGCAGCCTCGGATGCGCTCCCTGGCCGATGGTCGGCTCAGCGCCAGTGGACGATCGCCGAGCTCGGGACCGGGACCGGCTGCGCGCTCGCCTGCATGCTGGCTGCGTTCCATCGCCATGCCACCCCGCGCCAGCGGCTGCAGTACATCGGCTTTGAGCACGATCCATCGATGCTCGACTGGTGGCGCGATCCCGCGAGTGATGACCTGATCCCTCAACCTGAGCGCGCAGCCATCCGTGCAATCCTGGCGCGGCCGATCCGAGCGACGCAGGGTGTGACTCGCTGGCGGCTGCTCGATGGCCGCGCCATCATCACGTTGGTCCTCGGCGATGCCGCCGCGTGGCTGCCGCAGTGCAACTTCGAAGCCGATGCGTGGTTCCTCGATGCCTATGAACCCGCGGTCGAGACCCACCTCTGGTCAGCAGACGTCCTTGCGCACATCGCGCGACTCACTCGATCGGGCGGCACGGCATCAACCTTCTCGGCGGCGGCCGCCGTACGAAGTGGACTGCACGAGGCGGGCTTCGACGTCCAGCGCGTTGCGGGCTTCGACACCAAGCGCCACATGACCACGGCAACGCGGCGTGATCACCAACATGCCAACGCGATCGCACCGTGGTTTGCGCCGCCGCAGCCCACTCATCCCGAACGCGTCACGATGCTGGGCAGCGGACTCGCAGGCGCCTGGAGCGCCCGTGCCTTCGCTGAGCGCGGAGCTGAGGTCACGGTGGTGGAGCCCACGCAGGCCGCCCGGCGAGCCAGTGACGTGCCGCTCGCGGCCGCGGCACAGCCAGATGGCTCATGGCAGAACGAGCAGGTGCGCGTCCACGATGCTGCCTGGCACCTCCTCGCCGATCGCTGCGTCGACCTTGGTGTGCCACATCGCGTGCTGCCGATTGCGACCCTCGCCGGGCCAACGAGTCGGATGGCACTCATCGCTTCGCCCCGCGAGCTGATCAAGGCACTGCTGGACCATCCGATGATCCACGTGACCGACCGCCCATCTCACGAAGCGTTCGTGGTGCATGCCACGGCCTTTGTCACGCCTGCGCTCGGCGAAACAGTTTGCGCCCGCGCCCGACCGACCCCCAATGGCGGCTCAATCGGCAAGATCCGATGCGCACACGAGCTGGACTGCGCCATCATGGATGAGGGCTATGCCCTGCCATGCGCGGAGA
>JAGWXC010000256.1 GCA_018970045.1 Planctomycetota bacterium
TCATCGTCGACGAAGCCCACGAGCGGAGCCTGAACATCGATCTCCTGCTGGGCGCGCTGCGGAAGATCCTGCGCCAACGCCCTGAGTTCCGCGTGATCATCAGCAGCGCCACGCTCGATGCCGCCCGCTTCGCGGCGCACTTCGATGGCGCAGCGGTCCTCGAGGTCGAAGGACGCACCCACCCCGTCGAGGTCCGCTACGCACCGCCCGCAGCCGGGGCGGACAGCGACCTCGTGCAGACTGCCATCGATGCCGTCGCCGACTGCCTCGACCAGGCGCGCGGCGATGGGCTCATCTTCTTCGCGAGCGAGCGCGAGATCCATGAGTTCGTCGAGGCCGCTCGCGGACGGTTCCACGGCGTGGAGGTGCTGCCGCTCTACTCGCGACTGCCCAGCGACCAGCAGGACCGGATCTTCGCGCCCGGCGCTGCGCGTCGCATCATCGCCTGCACCAACATCGCCGAGACGAGCCTGACGGTGCCCCGGATCGGCTGGGTCGTCGACTCCGGCCTCGTGCGCCTGAGCCGCTACAGCCCGCGGAGTCGCTTGCAGCGCCTGCCGATCGAACCCATCTCGAAGGCCAGTGCCAGCCAGCGAGCAGGTCGCGCGGGGCGACTCTTCCCCGGGCTGTGCGTCAGGCTCTTCAGCGAGGCCGATCACGATCTTCGGCCGGAGTTCACGGTTCCCGAGGTGCAGCGCGCCAACCTGAGCGGTGTCGTGCTGCAGCTCGCGGCACTCGGCCTTGGTGCCGCGGAGCACTTTCCCTGGCTCGATCCACCCTCGCTTCGCCTGGTGCGCGAGGCGCAGGACACGCTCATCGAACTCGGTGCGTTCACCAACGAACTGCGCCTGACCCGGCTCGGCCGCAACCTCGCGCAGTGGCCGCTCGATCCGCGCATCGCGCGCACCATCGTGGCGGGCCACGCCAACACCTGCCTCGCCGAGGCCCTCATCCTGGCTGCACGCATGGCGATCCAGGATCCGCGCGATCGCCCCGCCGCGGCCACCGCGAGCGCGGACCTGGCCCACGCGCTCCTGCGCGACGAACGCAGCGATGCCATGAGCACGCTCAAGCTATGGCGCGCGTGGAAGGCTGCCTGCGCCGAACTCGGCTCAAGTGCGCGAAGACGCTGGTGCGCCGAGCGATTCCTGAGCCCCATGCGCATGCGTGAGTGGGACGAGCTGCATGCCCAACTGAAGCGCCTCGCGACCGAACGACTCACCGCCGTGATCCCACCGCTCGCGGAGGAGAGCGATCCCGAACGTGTGCATCGCACCATCCTCGCGGGCTTCGTCTCGCACGTCGCGCATCGCCAGGAGGATGGCACGTACCGCCTGCCCAGTGGCCAGATCGCCGAGCTGCATCCATCGAGCGCCCTCGCCAAGGCCCAGGCCCGCTGGATCGTCGCGGTCGAGGTGGTCGAGACGGCACGGCGTTGGCTGCGCGATGCGTCCCGCATCAGGCCCGAATGGGTCGAGGCCGTGGCCCCGCACATGGTCGAACGCTCCGTCAGCGAGCCGCACTGGCGCATCGAGACCGGCCACGTCGCCGCGTGGGAGCGGGCCACCATGGGTGAACTCACGTTGATCCCACGGCGCCGCGTGCCGTTCGGCCCGATCGACGCCCCGGGCGCGCGACAGGTCTTCATCCAGAGCGCGCTGATCGATGGCGAGCTCCCGGGGTCGTGCGCGCCGATCGCCGACAACATCGCCTTGCGCGAGCGGCTCCTCGCTCGGCAGGAGCGAGAGCGGCGACATGACCTGGTCGCCGGTCGCGACAGCGAGTTCGAGTTCTATGACGCACGGCTGCCGCCGGAACTCCATGCCTGGCCGAGCTTCCGCTCGTGGCTGCGCGATCAGCGACACGCCGCCAGCCTTCGCATGACCGAGCACGACCTGCTCGCCGATCCAGAGCGAGCGCAGGAACCGAGCGCCTACCCCGATGCGCTCGATGACCATGGCCTGCACATCCCGCTGCACTACCACCACGAGCCCGGAGCCTCGAATGACGGCATCGAGGCCCAACTGCCGCTGGCGGTGCTCGGGCTCGCGGATCCAGAAGCGTACGACTGGCTCGTCCCGGGACGGCACAATGAACTCATCGAAGCCCTGATCAGGACGCTGCCCAAGCGGATCCGAACGCGGTGCATTCCCGCAGCCGACGTGGCTCGCGAAGCTGCAGCCGATGTGGCCGACCGCGCGGGATCGCTCCGCGGTCGCCTCGCCGCCTGGCTCTCGTCATACACCGGTCTCCCCGTGCAGCCAACCGATCTTGCGCTGGATGCTCTTGATCCACACCTGCGCATGGTCTTCACGGTGCGTGGCCCCTCGGGCATCCTCGAGCGTTCCCGGGACCTTCGGGCGCTTCAAGCCAGGCATCGCGAATCGGCACGTTCGGCCTGGTACGAAGCATCGATGCAGGCCATGGGATGGAGCTCGTGGCTGGGACGGTCCTCGCCTGACTGGCCATGGCCAGCCCTGCCAGCCTCGATCGCGATCGACCTTGCCGGACATGCGGTGACGGGCTATCCCGCCTTGCATGCCACGCCTGCTGGCGCCACGCTCCTGATCGAGCCCGATGCCGCGCAGGCGCACGCCGCGCACGCCGCGGCCGTTCGGGAACTCACGCTCGATGCGCTCGAGCCGCGACTGGCAG
>JAGWXC010000257.1 GCA_018970045.1 Planctomycetota bacterium
GATCGATGCCTGCTGACGGCGATGGGCCTGGGCGAACGATGCGAAGTCCGGCTCTGCCGACGCGGCCATGCCTGCATCGTGCAGGTCGACACCACGCGTCTGGGGATCGACGAGCAGGTCGCTGCGCGAATCATGGTCACGCCGATCGACGACGCGTCATGAGCGAACCCGAGCTCGCGACGATCGCCCTCGTCGGCAATCCCAACACCGGCAAGACCACGCTCTTCAATGCGCTGTGCGGCGCTCGAGCGCGCACGGCGAACTTTCCGGGCAGCACCGTCGATCATCATCTCGGTCAGTGCACGATCGCCGGTGCGCCACTGGAGGTGATCGACCTGCCGGGCATCTACTCGCTCGCGCTCGACCTGCCCGAGAGCGTGCTCTGCGCCGAGTGCATCGATGGTCGCCTCGGCACCGTGCCCGATGCCGTCGTGCTCGTGCTCGATGCCACCAACCTCGTTCGCAACCTGCAGTTCGCCAGCACGGTCCTGCGACGAGGCCTGCCATGCGTGGTGGCGCTCACGATGACCGATGCCGCCCGCAGCGCCGGGCTCGTGCTCGATCCTTCGTCGCTGGCGCGTGATCTCGGCGTGCCGGTCGTCGAGGCGAGCGGCCGGACCGGCATCGGACTGGCGGCGCTTGCAGCCGCCGCGCACGACATCGCCACGCGACAGGCGCCGCCGATGCCTGCCGTGCCCTGCCCCGCGGCGGAACCCGGCACTGCGGCGTGCGCGGATTGGGCCGCGGGCGTTTTCGAGCGCGCAGGCGGCCGCACCACGCGCGCCGCGACGGATCCGCTCACGGAGCGGCTTGATCGCGCGTTCACCCATCCCGTGGGTGGTCTCGCAGCCTTTGCGCTGACGATGGGCCTGCTGTTCACGTCGATCTTCTGGCTCGCGAGCTATCCGATGGATGCGCTCGATGCCGTCTTTGGCTGGCTCGCCGGATTGGTCCACGACGTGGTGCCCGCCGGGCTCGTCGCGGACCTCCTGGCCGATGGCATCGTCGGCGGGATCGGCGCCACCGTGGTCTTCCTGCCGCAGATCGCGCTGCTCTTCTTCCTGCTCGCCCTGCTCGAGGACACCGGCTACCTCGCGCGCGCCGCGCTCTCGCTCGATCGCACCATGCGGCGCTTCGGCCTGCCCGGCCAGGCGTTCCTCCCGCTCCTCTCAAGCCACGCATGCGCGTTGCCAGGCATCATGAGCACGCGGCTCATCCCGGGGCGGCGCGACCGGCTCGCCACGATCCTCTGCGCGCCGTTCATGAGCTGCACGGCGCGCATTCCCGTGTACGTGCTGCTGTGCGGCCTGCTCTTCGCGGGCGAACCATGGAAGGCCGGCTTGGCCTTCGTCGGCTGCTATGCGCTTGGCATCGTTGCGGGCCTCGGCACCGCGTGGCTGCTTCGCCGCACCATCCTCGCCGGCGATGGTCGCGCGATGGTCATGGAGCTGCCGCCGTATCGCCGCCCGAGTCTGCGTACGGCGTTCCATGTCGCGCGCGACCGATCGCAGCTCTTCCTGCGCAACGCCGCCACCGTGATCTTGGCGATCAGCGTGGTGATGTGGTGGCTCAGCGCGTTCCCCAAGGTCGAACCATCGCGTGAATCGGTGGCGTTGCGCCAGGTGGCCGAGGCGTCGATCGCCGCCGGCGACGAGGCCCGTGCCACGGAACTCGCCGCAGCGGCCGATGCCATGGATGCACAGACGCAGGCCCGCGGCAGCTTCGCGGCCCGCGTGGGTGACGCCGTCCAGCCGGTGTTCGAACCCCTCGGGCTCGACCGGCAGCTCACGATGGCCGTCCTCACGAGCTTCCTCGCCCGCGAGGTCTTCGTGAATACCGTCGCCATCCAGGTGCAGACGAGCGACGACGTCGCCGACCCGGGCACGATGGAGTCGATGCGCGCCGCCACGCGCGATGATGGCTCGCCGCTCTTCGCGCCGTCGACCTGCGCGGCGCTGCTGGTCTTCTACGTGCTGGCGATGCAGTGCTTGCCCACGCTGGTGCTCACCGCACGCGAGGCCGGCGGCTGGCGCTGGGCGCTGCTGCAGCTGGGCTGGATGAGTTCGCTCGCCTGGGTGGCCGGCGCGATCGCGTACCGACTGGTGGCGGCGTGATGGACTTCCCCGTCGACGATTGGCAGTTCTGGCTCGTGACCGCCATCGCGCTCACGGGCGCATGGTTCGTGGTGAAGCCCTTCCTGCCCAAGGCGTGGAAGCCCAAGCCCAAGGCACGGCCGACCCGCGCACGCCTGACGATCGGCGGCAAGCCGCCCGACCAGCCGCTGCCGTGATCGCGCGGCTCGTGCCACGCACGCAGCGTGCGATCAGAACCTGATGACGACGTTCACGCCCGCCGCGAGCGCCGTGTCCACGTCGGGGCTCCCACCGGGATTCACGATGACCTGCATGCCGGGCTGGAGCAGCAGGCCGGGCTGGACCTGGAATCCGTACGATGCTTCGATCGCCATCTCGAAGAGCTGCGGCAGGACCGATGGATCCGTGAGCTGCTGCACGCGCTGGGCGTCGCGAAGCTCGCTGCTGAACCCGCCATACGCCACGCCGAAGGAGAGGAAATCCTTGGGCCGGCTCGCCATCGGACCGTACGCCACGAAGCCGCCGAACGCCGAGTACGGCATCGGGCTGACCGAT
>JAGWXC010000258.1 GCA_018970045.1 Planctomycetota bacterium
CCGCGTCGGCCAACTCCAGCGTCGCTTCCATGGCCTTCGGGCAGGATGCCAGCAGGCGGTGCATCTCCTCCGGCGGCTTGAGGTGTCGCTCGGCGTTGGCGTGGAGCAGCAGGCCCGCTTGCTCGATGGTGCAGCCGCGACGGATGCATGTCAGGACGTCCTGAAGCATTCGCCGAGCCGCGTCGTGATACAGGGGCTCGTTGGTGGCGATCACGCCGATGCCCAAGGAGTCGGCCAGCGAGCATCGCAACGACAGCATCCGGTCGTCGTCGCCCTGCCGCGGCATCTCCACCGCGAGACGGCACGGGATCCGCAACGTCTCCACGATCGCTCGCGAACCACGCGCCAGCGATTCGTGCGGACAGGCGTCGGCCTGGTCGGCACGCCGCGGCAGGATCACGGCCTGCATCTCGGGATGCATGTCCTGCAGGTCATCCACCCACAGATGACACTCGCCCTTGGGTGCCCGGCGTTTCCCCAGCGTCAGGAGGCGGCACAGGTGCCGGTATGCACCCATGGTGGCGGGATACAACGCAGCATCGGGTACGGTCTCGTCGGATTCGCGATCCTCAGGGTCGTTTGCGCCGACTGGTCCGCCGCCCGGTTCCCCGTCGTTCGCCGTGACGGTGTCGGCGCTCGGGCGAGCGATGCCAAGCAATCGCAAGCGAACACCCACGATCAGCTGAATCGAGGCCTGCCTCGCCGCCACGTGCGCCCGGATGATCCCCGCCAGCGAGTTGATGTCGCAGATGCCGATGGCGGCATAGCCGAGTTCCGCGGCACGCTGCACGAGTTCCTCGGGATGACTCCCGCCGCGAAGGAACGTGTAGTTGCTCGTCGCAGCCACTTCGGCATACCGTGGTCCGTCCGCACGCCGCAGCGTCCCCGATATCGCGGGCGCGGCCTTGGCCGGGTGGGCTCGCAGTTTGGGAAACTCGTGGGCGGGCATCGTCTGCGTTTCTCCTTGATCCGACCGGCGACGACGTGCGTTGATCTGGAGCGTTCATCACGCCCCGCACATGGCGTGGCGACACCCCGCGGCGGCGTGCGCCGCGAGATGTCAACGGCTCGCGATCCGAACGGCATCCACGCGCAGTGGCACAGTCGACGGCCCTGCTGCGGTGAGCGAGTGTCGTGGCAAGTCACATGCAACGCCGCTCTCGCATCATGGCGGCCGGCGTCGAGCGGCGTGGACCCTGCATGGGCCTGTCGCGGAGTGGTCGATGCCGTCGCATGGGTCGAGGTTCATGCCCACTCTCCATGTGCATGCCACGTGTCGGAAACGCTGAGTCTGTAGATCCAGATCCACCGAGGTTCCTGCCCATCCGTCGCGATGCGCACGCGGTAGTAGTCGCGCTCGTCGCACGTCTCTCCTGGCGACGCCAGCCACCACTGACTGCAGATTCGCTCCGGACCTGCGCACCTCGTGACATTCCACATCGACCCTCGCCAGTGCAATCGATGGATGGGCCCATCCGGGCTCATGTGCATCACCTGGATCGGTTCGGGTTGCAGGAAGAGCCGCGAGGGGCGAGGCGTCATGTTCACTCGTGCCGTGTCGCGGGATGGTCGATCCTGCATGACGGTCGCCAGTCGCAAGGTTCGTTCCGGCACATGTGATTCCACGTGGAACACCCTCAGCACCGCATCCGCCCCCAGACGACTCGCCAGCGTGTCGCAGAGCATGGCCCGAGCCGCATGCGGATCATCGTGATGCGGCGAATCGACGGCGTTGTCGCCGGAAGCGTCGGGCAGGCGACGTTGTGCATGTTCGATGATGCCCGTTCTCGTCGCCGCCAGCGTGATGCCCTCGATCCCATCCCCGAAATCCGCACGCTCAAGGTGCGGCCGCAGCATCGACCAAAGGTGGCGTGCATCGCGACTGTGGCGACAGAGCGTGAGCGAGATCTGTGCCGGTGACTGTCGGTTGGCGACGGCGAGGCAAGCATCGAGCCGCCGAACGCCCAAGCCCCGTTCGTTCAAGGTCGCCACGAGGTTCTCGACCAGCATGCACACGCACCGCTCGATGGATTCCCAGTGCGAGGTGGGGCCTTCGAACGCGTGTTCCACGTGGAGCGCTTCGCGCGGCCTGACAGGCACGATCACCTCTGCGCGGTGGCCAAGCGCCTCGTCGAGAAAGGTCAACACTTCGGTGCCAAAGCGAGCGGGCAGCGTCGAGCGAGGCAGATCGAGGATCGATCCGATGCCGTCGAACCCCAAGTCGCGGAGCGAATCGAGCTGCGTGGGCGTGATGTTCATCGCCTCCAGCGGCATGGTTCGCAAGCACGCCGCTTCGGCGCCCGGCTGAATCGAGATGCATTCCCGGTCACCATATCGTGCCACCGCTCGTGCGCATCCGATGGTCGAGGCGATCGCAAGGCGAGCGCGGAGTCCGAGGCGGACCATCGAGCGGCGGATCATCTCGAGCAGTCGCGGTTCACCCCGATGCAGTCGATGCGTGCCGGTCACGTCGAGCACCAGGCCGTCCGGTGGATCGACGCCGACGGTGGGAGTGAAGCGATTGCACCACGCCGCCAAGGCCTGCAGCGAGCGAGCATCGCTCTCGGGGTTCCATGTCACGGCGATGACGCCGCCGCGAATCAACGCTCCGGCATGCGCGAGCGACATGCCGATCCGT
>JAGWXC010000259.1 GCA_018970045.1 Planctomycetota bacterium
AGCAGGCGCGGGATCAGGGACAGCAGCGTGGACTTGCCGCAACCGTTAGGGCCAACGATGGCCACATGCGCACCAGCCGGAATGGTGAGGTCGATGCCCCGCAGGGTCGCGTGCTCGGCGCCGGGATACGTGAAGCCGACCCCGACCAGATCGATGCCCCGCACCAGCCGCGCAACCTCGCGTCCGCCGTCGGCGCCGGGTTCCGCCGCAGCGTCGAGGATCTCGCGGATCCGCTGCGCCGGCGCTTCAGCTGACTGAATGTCGCTGACGAAGGACGTGAGCGGCCGGAAGCTGCCCGCCGCAACGGCGAGGCTGCCGAGCGACATGAGGAACCGGTCGAGCTGCATGCGCCCGGCCAGGAGCTCGCGCCCAGCCATGAACACCAGCCCAAGCACGACGAGCACGGCCAGGAGCTCCATGAGCGGGCTCGCCAGGCTGCGCACCTTGCGGAGCTTGAGCTCGTTGCGCAGGACACCTTCGTTCGCGCTGGCGAATCGCCGCGCCATGTCGGGCTCGGCCGTGGCGGCCTTCACGGATCGAAGCCCCTGCATCGCTTCGTTCGTGACCAGCAGGAGGCGCTGCTGCGCCTCGAGGGTGCCCCGCATGCCGCGATTGATGCGCTTGCCGAGGCGGCGAAGCGTCCAGGCGAGCGGCGGCCCGGCCACGATCGCCGCCAGCACGATGCGCCAGTCGAACCAGATCGCGACGGCGACCGCCGACAGCCCCTTGGTGACGTGCGCGAGGGATCGGTTCGTGAGCGCCACCAGACCACCGTGCAGTTCGCTGCAGTCCCGCAGGATCCGCGTGGTGAAATCGCTCGGCCCTTGCGCCACGACCTGCGCCAGCGGCAGCCGGATCGCCGCATCGAAGGCGCATTGGCGCGCGCGCGCCACGATGCGCGTGACCATCGTCAGCGTGAGGTACTGGTGCAGGAAGTTCGCGGCAGCACCGATGACGGTGAGTACGGCCAGGCCCACCAGCACGACCCCAAGGCTGGCCTCGGTCGATTCGGGCAGCCGCGCAAGCAGCCACTCGGGCACCTGCAGCCACGCGCCCTTGGCATTGTGGTCGCGGGCGATGCCAGCCAGGCCCTTGGCATCCTCACCCAACATGAGATCAAGCACAGGCAGCGCAGCGCCGAGCCCCGCGGCAATGCCCAGCCCACTCACGACCGCGCACGACACGGCACCGGCCAACGTCCAGGGCGTGGCCAGCAGCTGTCGGGCAAAGGTCCAGTAGGCCTTCATGGGAGTCGCGCCACGTTACACGCCCTCGAACAGCGCGAGGGAAGCCCAGAACCCCGGCCAGCTCTTGGCCACGCATGCAGGATCGTCGATCGAGATGCCTGGGCGCGCGAGCCCGAGCGTGGCCAGGCTCATGGCCACACGGTGATCACGGTGCGCATGCAACGTGACGGGACGATCATGGCGGGTCGAAGGATCGATCACGAGCGCATCGTCCGTTGCCGAGACGGTGCATCCAAGCGCGCGGAGCTCGGTGGCCATCGCGCCGATGCGGTCGCTCTCCTTCACGCGCAAGGTGTGCAGCCCGGTGATGGTCGACGTTCCCGAGGCGGCGGCGGCGACGGCAGCGATCGCCAGTGCACCATCGGGCCATCGTGACGCATCGGTCGTGATCCCGCGCAGCACTCCACCGTGCTCGATCACGGTCGCGCCGTCGACGCTCCCTTCGCGCGCACCCATGGCCACCAACGCCTCGATCGCCCCACGATCGGGCTGCGCGGTGGCCCGTGGAAGACCGGGCACCGTGACGCGCATGCCGGGCACGAGCGCCGCGGCAGCCAGCGGATAGATCGCGCTGCTGGCATCGGGCTCGACCGTGACCTCGACGCCTCGCACGCGCATCGGTTCGATGGTCACGCCGGCAAGTCCGCCGCCGGCCGTTCGCTCGACGCTGACCGGCACGCCGGCGCGGGCCAGCACACCGATCGACAGTTCGAGGTACGAGGCACTGGTGGGCGGCTCGGTGAAGACGAGTTCGAGCCCGCGATCGAGCCAAGGTGCAATCAGCATGACTGCACTGATGAACTGGCTGCTGCTGGTGGCACCCACCGCGAGCGTGCTGCCCGAAGGATGCGCCCCACCGACGGCGACCGGCAGTCGCCCCACCGACTCAATCCACTGCACGGGTGCGCCAAGGGCCGCGAGCATGGCGATGCCCTCGGCCACGGGGCGCTCGCGCATGCGGGCGCTGCCGTCGATCACGATGGGCCGATCGGCCAGCGCGGCGAAAGCTGCCATGAAGCGCGTGGGGGTTCCGCCGTCGCCCAGGTTCACGCCGCTTCCACCGCGTGGCGCCCCCGCGCACCCAACCACCGTGAGTTCGTCGGGCGCCGTCCATGATGCACGGACACCGCAGCGCGCGATCGCTTCAGCGAAGGATGTGGTGTCGTCCGACGCCAGCGCGCCGCGGAGCACGCTCTGGCCCTCCGCAAGCGCTGCCAGCATGAGCCAGCGATTGGTCAGGCTCTTGCTGCCCGGCACCGCAGCCACAAGGGCCCGCCCCGTGACCGCCGGACGGACCGCCCTTGCAGCGCCCGTCACCGTTCAGGCGCCTTCCCGGCGGAAGACGGCCACGATGTCATCGACCGGGATCACGAAGAGGCGGTTGTC
>JAGWXC010000260.1 GCA_018970045.1 Planctomycetota bacterium
GTCATCATGGACGGCAACGGGCGCTGGGCGCAGGCGAGGGGCCAGTCGCGACTGCTTGGGCACGCCGCCGGTGCAGAGCGCGCGAAGGAACTCACCGAGCGCTGCGGAACGCTCGGCATCGAAGTGCTGACGCTCTACAGTTTCAGCGTCGAGAACTGGAACCGGCCCGCGGACGAGGTCGCTGGGCTCATGGAGCTGGCCGCGCTTCAACTGGCCGCCGAGCGCGAAGCGCTCGCAGCGAGCAACGTGCGGTTCCGGCACCTTGGCTCGCGCGAGGGCTTGCCGCAGCGGGTGCTTGATGAGCTCGATGCCACGGAGCGGCGCACGGCCGCGTGCACAGGGCTGACGCTCTGCCTGGCCTTGAACTACGGCTCGCGCAGCGAGATCGTGGCGGCGGTCCGCTCCATCGCCGAGCGCGTTCAGGCGGGAACGCTCGCGCCGTCATCGATCGATGAAGCGGTCATCTCCAGCAGCCTGTACACGGCGGGGCTGCCCGATCCCGACCTGGTCATCAGGACGGCCGGTGAGAGCCGCGTGTCGAACTACCTGCTCTGGCAGATCTCTTACGCCGAGCTGCACGTGACTGGCACGCTGTGGCCTGACTTCGACGCTGCGGCCCTTGATCGCGCGCTGTCCGATTACGCCGGCCGCACCCGCAAGTGGGGCCGCGTCGCCGGTCAGGAGGAAGCGTGAAGTTCGCGTTTGTGACGAACCGGGGCTGGCGCGGCTTCGTGCCGTCCGTACACTTATTCGGGCGTTCCGGCAGGCAGAACTCACCATGATGTTCCGATCCCACGAGCCATCCATGACCGGTACCGGGCCATCCACCGCGGGCCGCGGCTTTCGCGCCGCCGCCGCCGCGGTGCTCGCGTTGCTTGGTGCCTTCGCCGCACCCGCCGCGCGTGGCGATTCGACGATCTGCGACAACGTCTTCGTGGGTGACCTGAACAACGACAAGAAGGTCACGGTCGCCGACATCACGGTCTTCCAGCAGCTGCGATCGTCGGGTGGCTACTCGCCATGCGCTGACTTCACGCGGGATGGCGTGCTCAACGATGCCGATGGCACGGTGCTGGCGACCTTGGTGAACTTCGCCACGAGCCCCATCAATGGGGGTGGCCAGTTCCGCGTCCCGAACATCACGCTGAACGAGATTCGCCTGGGTGTGCCCTCGACCGCCACGCCCCTGCAGCAGCGCTTCATCGAACTGCGGATCCCGCAGAACAGCTTCCCGAGCAACTACGCCTGGAACGGAACGCTCCCCGCCGGATACACGCTGCTCATCGTTGGTCGTGATCTGGATGAGCAGGCACTCCCAGACCAAGGCGTGATCCTTCGATCGATCGACCTGACTGGGCTGCAGTTCCAGCGCGACGGCTCGTCGGCGGGGTATGCGCTCGTGTTGCAGGAGCAGGAGCCGGGCACGCTCCCGGTCTACAACCTGCCGACCCCGAACATCCCGGTGCTGCGCACGCCTGAACTGGACCTGGGCGCGCCATCGGTCCTGCCGATCGGCAATCCGGCACAGCGCAACCTGACGGTCCTGCTCACGTACCGTCGCCCGTTCGCGTCGAGCCCCGAGTATGTCCCGGTCGCGACCGAGCCAACACCCGGCGATGACCTTGACTCAGGCAATGCGTGCCGGCTGGTGGCGCGCCAGGTCCCAGCCGACGCGGGCCCGCCGCCGTGGGACGTCATCATCGATGCGGTCAGCCTGCGTCGCACCGTGACCAACAGCGACACCTTCGGGTGCAACTACTGCCCGGCGACGGACTATGCCGTCGGGCCCATCACCGTGCCTGACGGTGGCAGCCAAGCGCCGCTGCATGCGTGGCGCTGCGAGGGGACCGGTGCCGACGAGGGCGAGTGGCGCGCCCTGATTCAGGAGACGGCCTTCGGTGTGGACACCCCCGGGCGAACGAATCGCGCCTGCACAACGACGACGGCGTTCTGCGGTGAGGATGGTTCCGGCAGCTGCCTGACGGCGCATGGGACGCCGGCCTGCGACGACGCTGCGTGCTGCTCGGCGGTGTGCGAGATCGATCCCGCGTGCTGCGACATTTCCTGGGATGCCGACTGTGTGAACACGGCCTCGACGGAGTGCCTGACCTGCGGCGGCAGCGGGGCAGGGGACTGCTTCTCAGAGAGCGACCTGCCGTTCTGCGACGATGCCGAATGCTGCGACCTGGTCTGCGCGGTGGATCCGACCTGCTGCGTCACCAACTGGGATGCCAATTGCGTGCAGACCGCGCGTGAGGAGTGCCTGGAGTGCGGCGACCCGGTCGGCAGCTGCTTCGTCGAGCACGAACTCCCCAACTGCAACGATGCCGACTGCTGCGCCACGGTCTGCGCGATCGAACCATCGTGCTGCATCGTGACCTGGGATACGCCCTGCGTCGAACTGGCGATCGCGGAGTGCGAGGAACTCGGCTGCGGCTCGCCCAATGCAGGCGATTGCTGCTTGAGCCACCCCACGCCGTTCTGCCGGGATGCCACGTGCTGCGAACTCGTGTGCGCGGCCGATGACTTCTGCTGCACGGTCCGCTGGGACCTGGCCTGCGCCATTCTCGCAGCGGAGAACTGCGTGGGCCTGACGTGCGTGTGCGGCGACCCCGA
>JAGWXC010000261.1 GCA_018970045.1 Planctomycetota bacterium
GACACGCTCGGCGCCGTGATCGGTCGCGATGGCCGCAACGAGAGCGTGCGCGAGTACGCCGGCGGCGTCGCCGTGCTCATCGAAGGCATCTCGCCGCCGATTACGCTCGCCGACGCACAGGCTCGCCTGGGTCGCATGCGCTCGCAGCCGGACTTCGGGCCCATCTCGTCGCGCGAGACCGAGCTCATCGGCCTCGACATGGCGCAGGCCGGCAATCCGAACGCGGGCTACACGTCCATCGTGATGCTGACGGTCGATCCGAAGGCGCTGCTCTCGAAGGTTGATGCCGCGACGTGGGACCGCGTGGTCGCGCAGCCCGAGTGGAAGCTCGTCAACGCCGCGCTCACGCAGAAGCTCAGCCTGGAGCAGGTCAGCAGCTTCTCGCCCAAGGTCGCCGAGAACCTGGCGGCGAGCGCCGTGGTGGCGGTGGTCCTCAGCATGATCGGCATGCTGCTCTACATCTGGCTGCGCTTCGGCAGCCTGCGGTACAGCATGGCGACGATCGTGGCGGTGGCGTTCAACGTCTGCGTCTGCCTGGGCGCGCTGGCGTTCAGCATCCGCACGGAAGGCTCGGCCTTCGGTGCGTCCACGCTGATCGAGGGCTTCCGAATCGACCTGAACGTCATCTCCGGCCTGCTCACGATCATCGGCTACTCGCTGAACGACACGATCGTCATCTTGGACCGCATCCGCGAGAACAAGGGCAAGGCCGAATTCGCCACGCGCGACATGGTCAACGACGCCATCAACCAGACGTTCAGCCGCACGGTGCTGACCGGTGGTGCGACCCTGGCCACGGCATTGATCCTGTTCTGGCTCGGCGGCACCGGCATTCGGCCGTTCGCCTACACCTTCCTGGTCGGCCTCATTGCGGGGACGGCCAGTTCGGTGCTGATCGCGGCGCCGCTGTGCTATGTGGCGCGCCCGAAGAATGTTCAATAATATGTGAGCCCGGCAGCAGGACGCTGCCGATATTCCTAGACACACCGCTTCACGGAAGGAGCATGGTCATGGCCCGTGGTACGAAGATTGCGTTGGCATTCCTGCTGGTTCTCTTTGTTGGAACTGGCGTTTACTTCACCCTCACCGCACCCTCGCCCAACCCCACCGGGGACCTGTCGAGCGGCGGGCTGACCGCCGACGGCGGCCTGGGCACCCAGAGCCCGGCTGGTGCGGCGTTCCCCGAGACGATCGTGCTCGGCCCCGGTACTCCGGAAGGCCCTGCGATCGAAGTGATCGCGCCTCCAGCGGGAACCGAGATCGACATCTTTGACCAGCCGGCCGTCGATCCCGCGCTGGTGGCCAACCACGATCCGACAGCGCTGTCGACCGGCCCCGGCGTCACCAACGGCGGTGGCGCTCCCAACGGTCTCGCTCCGGCCACGACCATCCCTGTCGAGCCAGCTGCTCCGGTTGCTGCGACCTCGACCTACACGGTTGCCTCGGGCGACACGCTCGGCGGCATTGCCAAGAAGACCTACGGTCGCGAGTCAGCCTGGACGGCCATCCGTGATGCCAACCCCGGCGTCAATCCCAACAACCTGAAGGTCGGCGCGGCACTGAAGCTTCCCGCCGCCGATCAGTTGCCCGCCAGCGAGCAGGTTGCTGCCGCGACCAAGTCGACCCGCGGTGCATCGCGCGGCTCGCCTGCGCCCGCCAAGAAGGGCGGCAGCAAGTCGACTGGCACGTCTGGCCGTCGTTACACCGTCAAGACTGGCGACACGCTGTGGAAGATCGCCAAGGCCGAGTACGGCACGGCCACCAAGGCCAACGTGGATCGCATCCGCGAGGCCAACTCGATCGGTTCCGATGGTTCGCTCAAGGCCGGCCAGAGCCTGACGATCCCGGCCAAGTGATCGCTGGCCGCGACCCGCGGTCGAACATGCCCAACCGAACGCGAGGCCATGAGTGCGGCCTCGCGTTTTTCATTGGGCTGCGCTGCGACTCGCGTGGCGTCTGCATGCGTCCCCATGCCAAGCATGTCGGTGCGCATGGCCAGCGCACGGCACTCGTGGTCCGAACCGACTGCGCGCACCTAACGTTCGAGCATGCGCGTCTCGTACCACCCCGGTTACGTCGTCGAACTGCCTCCCGGGCACGCGTTCCCGATGCGCAAGTTCAGCGAGCTTCACGCGATCCTGCTGTCGCAGGGGATCGTCCGGCCGCATGAGGTCGTGGCTCCCCACGAGGCCGAGTGGGAGCTGCTGGCAGGGGCCCACGCGCCGGCGTACCTCGCCGCCTTGCGGGATGGATCGCTCACGGAGCAACAGGTCCGTCGGCTCGGCCTGCCGTGGAGCCAGTCACTTGTGCGCCGCAGCCGCCTGGCCACGCAGGGCACGCTGAACGCGGCGCGCTTCGCGCTCGAGGATGGGATCGGCGGCAACCTTGCCGGTGGCACCCACCACGCGCTCTGGGATGGCGGCGAGGGCTACTGCGTCATCAACGATGTGGGCGTGGCCGTGCGGCATCTGCAGTCGATGGGCGAGGCGAGCCGCGTGCTGGTCGTGGACCTCGATGTGCACCATGGCAACGCCAACGCCGCGCTGTTCGCGGACGACGATCGGGTCTTCACCTTCAGCATGCATGGTG